>JAKLHH010001363.1 GCA_022710245.1 Myxococcota bacterium | reverse complement strand
GCTGCTGCACGAACGCAATCGCCTGCGCCTCAGCCTGCGCCAGCTCCGGGGACGCGCCGCCGCGCTTGCGCCCGATGGCGCCGACGATGTGGCCGATCGCCGAGGTCGCGCGCTTGTCGGCGGAGGGCACCTCGACCAGCTCGAGGATGCGCTCGGCGCTGCCCTCGACGGGGGGCGCGGGCGGCGCCGCCGAGGGGGCCGTGCCGGGCGCGGGCTCGCCGAGGCCCTGGCGCGCGAGCCGCACAGCCTCGGCGAGGCCCGGGATCGCCGCCGCCGCGGCGAGCGCGGGCTCCAGCGCCTCCCGCTTGCCGCCGGCCGCGGCCCTGAGCGCCTCCGCGAGCTCGCGCGCCACGGCGAGCGAGGGCACCTGCTGGCCGAGCCCCTCGGGGGAGAGGTCGCGCAGCGTGCTCACCTGGAGCGTGACCGCCTCCCGGCTGGCGAGCGTCAGCTCGAGCCGGGGGGCGTGGGCGGCCAGCAGCCGCCCGAAGCCGTCTGCGTCATCCAGGACCTGCGGGCCAGGGTCCGTGCTCGAGCCGAGGTCGGCGAGGACGAGGAGGCGCAGCGGCTGGCTCGGCGCAGGTGCTGGAGATCGCTTCATGATCACATCCTGGCGTGGTGTGGCCACGAGTATACAGGGGCGCTCCGGGCGGTGAAAGTTGTGGAGAGGGTCCGGCGACCAGGCGGACGGCCGCGAGCAGCGACGAAAGAGGCCCAGGCCGATCCCAGGAGTGGTGCGTATTAGCGTACGATGACCCCATCCCAGCGCGATCAGATCTCAAGGAGGCGTGTCATGCGACTGCTCGTGACCCCGCTGGCCCTGCTGGCCAGCGTGCTCCTCTGCGGCTCCGGGGCGCGCGCCGCGCCCCGCGCGCGCGCGGTGGACCTCTTCGTGATCTCCGACCACACCTTCGCCCCCGGCTCCCGCGCCGCGGTGCGCATCACCACCCGCGCGGTGAGCTCGCTCTCCGACTCACGCCCGCTGCCGTCCGCCGAGGTGATGATCGCGCTCGCCGGCAAGGGCAAGCCGCCGCAGCAGGTCTTCGCCGGTCGCAGCGACGCCCAGGGCGCCCTCGAGGCCGCCTTCCAGGTGCCTGCCTGGCCGGACGGCTCCTACACGATGACGGTGAAGCTGCAGTCGGCCGCTGGCGGGACCCAGCTCGAGCAGGGCGTCGAGCTCCGCCGCGGCGGCCGCGTGCTCCTCACCACCGACAAGCCGATCTACCAGCCGCGGCAGCTGATCCAGATGCGCGCGCTGGTCCTCTCCAGCCTCGACCTCCGGCCCCTCGCGGGCGAGGCGCTCCGCTTCGAGGTGCAGGACGCGAAGGGCAACAAGGTCTTTCGCAAGGAGCTGCGCACCAGCCCCTTCGGCATCGCGGCCGCGACCTTCCAGCTCGCCGACGAGATCAACCTCGGCAACTTCCAGATCGAGGCGGCGACGGTGAAGGGCGAGCTCGCGACGCCGGCGGCGAAGACGGTGGCGGTGAAGAAGTACGTGCTGCCGAAGTTCAAGGTCGTGCTGGAGACCGACCGCGCCTTCTACCTCCCCAAGGATCGCGTGAAGCTCACGCTGCGCTCCGACTACTTCTTCGGCAAGCCGGTGGCGGGCGGCAAGCTCACCGTCGAGGCGTCCACCTTCGACGGGGTCTCCTTCCAGAAGTTCTCCACGCTCAAGGGCCAGACCGGCCAGGACGGCAGCTGGTCCACCGAGCTCACGCTCCCCGACTACTTCGTCGGCCAGCCGCTGCAGAAGGGAGACGCGCTGGTCAAGCTGGAGGCCAAGGTCGTCGACACCGCGAGCCACGCCGAGAGCGGCGTGCGCTCGGTGCCGGTCGCCGCGGCGCCGATCCGCGTCGGCGCCATCCCCGAGAGCGGCCGCCTGGTGCCCGGCGTCGAGAACCGCGTGCACGTGGTCGCCTCCTACCCCGACGGGAGCCCGGCCCAGGCCACGGTCAAGGTGCTGCGCGGCGACAAGCTCTACACCACGCTGCAGACCGACGCCGCGGGCCTCGCCAGCTTCAGCGTCAACGCGCGCGCGAAGGAGCTCCGCGACGCTGGCTACCAGCCGGTGACCCGGAACGGGCAGCAGGTCTACCTGCCGACGAAGGCGCTCGACCTCACCCTCGAGGCGAAGGACGCCCGCGGCGCCTTGGCCACCGTCGCCAAGACGCTCACCGCCGAGGCCGGCGAGGAGCAGCTCCTGCTCCGTACCGACAAGGCCATCTACCGCTCCGGTGAGGTCCTCGAGGCGACCATCC
>JAKLHH010001362.1 GCA_022710245.1 Myxococcota bacterium | reverse complement strand
TGGGGTCCGCGGGCTCCAGGCGCATCGAGGGGGGGCAGCGCAACCGCACGCGCCTGGTCGAACGGCCGGCCGGAGCTCGTCGCGCCCGCTCGTCGAGGGCGTCCAGGGCGCGCACCGCCTCGAGCCGCTGCAGTGGCGCCTCAGCATCGACGAGCAGACCGGGAGCGAGGGCGCTCCGGGCGAACGTTGATGCCACCCCCGCCGTGTGCCAAGATGGCCGGACATGAGCACGGAACACGCAGAGCTTGTGCCCCTCCCCGGGGGCAGCGCGCCCCCGCCGACGCCCGCCCCCTCGGGGCAGCTCGCCACCTCGGATGAGGACCTGCAGGCGATCGCCGAGGTCGCGCGCGCGCGCCTGGAGATCCTCGGCGAGATCGAGAAGCGCATCGTCGGCCAGCGGCGCGTCATCGACCAGCTCCTGGTCTCGCTCTTCGCGCGCGGCCACTGCCTCTTCGTCGGCGTCCCCGGCCTGGCCAAGACCCTCCTCATCTCCACGCTCTCGGAGCTCTTGAACCTGACCTTCGCGCGCGTGCAGTTCACGCCGGACCTGATGCCCTCCGACATCACGGGCACCGACGTGCTGCAGGAGGACACGACGAGCGGGCGCCGCTTCTTCCGCTTCATCAAGGGACCGATCTTCGCCAACATCGTCCTCGCCGACGAGATCAACCGCACCCCGCCCAAGACACAGGCGGCGCTCCTGCAGGCCATGCAGGAGTACCGGGTCACCGCGGGCGGCGAGACCTACCCGCTCGAGCTCCCCTTCCTGGTCTTCGCCACGCAGAACCCCATCGAGCACGAGGGGACCTACCCGCTCCCCGAGGCGCAGCTCGACCGCTTCATGTTCCAGGTGGACGTGAAGTACCCGAGCGAGGAGGAGGAGGTCGAGATCGTCCGCCAGGTGACGAGCGACTACGCGCCGACGCTGAAGAAGGTGCTCAGCCCCGAGCGGATCCGCCAGCTGCAGGCGCTGGTGCTGCGCGTGCCGGCGGCCGACCACGTGGTCCGCTACGCGGTGCGGCTCTGCCGCGCGAGCCGCCCCGAGAGCGAGGTGGCGCCGGCCTTCATCCGCGAGCTGCTCACCTGGGGCGCGGGCCCGCGCGCCTCGCAGTACCTGATCCTCGCCAGCAAGGCGAAGGCGATCCTCGAGGGACGCTACGCGGTGCGCCTGGAGGACCTGCAGGAGCTCGCGCGGCCGACGCTGCAGCACCGCCTGGTGCGGAACTTCCACGCCGAGGCCGAGGGCGTCACCGCCGCGCAGATCGTCGAACGGCTCCTCGAGACGATCAAGCCCTGACGGGCGCCTCTGTCGCCCGCGAGGCCTCCGCCGCATGCCGACCCTCACCCACCGCCACCTCGACGCCGAGACGCTCGCCCGCCTGGCCGGGCTGCAGCTCCGCGTGCAGGCCACGGTGGAGGGGACGCTGGCGGGCCTGCACCGCAGCCCGCACCACGGCTCCTCGATCGAGTTCGCCGAGCACAAGGAGTACGCGCCCGGCGACGATCTGCGCCACCTCGACTGGAAGGCCTACGGCAAGTTCGACCGCTACTACATCAAGCGCTTCGAGGACGAGACCGACCTCAAGGCCTACCTGGTCCTCGACTGCAGCGGCTCGATGGAGTACGGCGCGCCCCTCTCCAAGCTGGAGTACGCGAGCATCCTCCTCGCCTCGCTGGCGACCTTCCTCACCCGCCAGGGCGACCAGCCCGCGCTCCTCGCCTTCGCCGAGAAGGTGCGAGGCTACGTGCCGCCGCGCGCCCGCAGCGCGCACCTGGCGGAGATCCTGAGCGCGCTCGAGGCGCTCTCGCCCGGCGGCGGCACCGACCTCGCGCGGGCGGTCAGCTACCTGATCGAGGTGATGGGCCACCGCACGCTGACGGTGGTCGTCTCCGACCTCTTCGAGACCTCGGACGACGCGCTCCGCCTGCTGCGCAGCCTGCGCGCGCGCCGCCACCACGTGGTCCTCTTCCACCTGCTGCACCCCGACGAGCTGACGCTGCCCTTCCACGAGCTGACGCTCTTCGAGTCGATGGAGGACGAGCGCCAGGTCCTGGTGGACCCGGGCGGCATCCGCCGGGCCTACCTCGCCGAGCTGGAGGCCTTCCTCGAGCGGACGCAGCGCGCCTGCCGCGAGAGCGAGATCGAGTACCACCGCATCTCCACCGCGGAGCCGCTCCACGAGGTGCTGCTCCGCTTCCTCAGCCGGAGCCGCTGATGGGCTTCGCCTCGCCCTGGTTCCTGCTCGGCCTCGGCGC
>JAKLHH010001361.1 GCA_022710245.1 Myxococcota bacterium | reverse complement strand
GTTGCCGGCGAGCGCGGTCTTGAACATCGCCTGCGCGTCGACGGTGCCCGGCTGCAGCAGCTCGATGCTGCCGCCCGCCGTGGTCTGGTAGGCGCCGAGCGTGCCCGCGGTCTGCTTCGCGACGACGCTGACGGCCGCCGACGGCTCGACCACCCTGTAGCTGACGCGCAGGTCACCGACCTCGGGCCGCGACGGGAACCGGCCGAGGAAGTAGGCGCCCTTGATCACCCAGGCGTGCTGCACGCGGTCGCGATCGCGCCGGAACCACATCTCGTTGGTGACCGGGAGCTCGCGCCCGCCGCCGATGCGGTCGACCAGCGTCGCCGGGAGCTGGATCGCGCCCAGCATCACCTTCTCCGCGAGGATGCTGCGGCTCTCGTGCGCGGGCTGCGGGTTCTCGTGACCGAGCGCCTTCTTGAAACGCGAGGAGTCGATCTTCTCGGCGAACCAGCCGGTCTCGTACTCGTAGGTGGTGGTGGTCACGTCGCGGCTGCCCTCGCGCTGCTTGCGCTTCTTCTCGGTCTGCTTCCACTGGTACATCTCGACCTGGCGGATCAGCTTGAGCCCCGGCGCGCTGACGCCGAAGGCCTCGTCCTTGAGCGTCTCGCCGGTGGTGGCCTGGCCAGAGGTGTGGATCAGCTTGCCCTCGTTGGCGGGGTCGACGCGGTCCGGCTTCACGCTCACCACCGCGCCCGCGCCCTCCTGCAGCCCGCGCGCGGTCCTCACCGCGCGACCCTCGTTCCAGAACAGGAGCGGGAAGGCGATGACGACGAAGAGCAGGCCGGTGCCGACGCCCTTGATCGACTCGCGCACACGGTCGAACCACGACTCGGAGGTGATCTCGGTGTAGGTCTCTCGCTCGGACATGATGCCTCTCCTCTCCGACCGGTGGAGTGTCAGGCGACAGCGCGCCGACGCGGTCCCGTCGAGCAACGGACGTGCCAGCGCGGCGGGGCCGCGGCGCACCGGATCTCGAGGGCGTTCGCCCGAGCGGCGAGGCCGCCTGTCAGGGCTGTCACCCTCGGCTGCCAGGGCTGTCAGCGGATGACAGATCTGTCAGCGCCCTGCGGCGGCGCATCAGGATTGATCCCGAGGTGGCGGAGCGGAGGTCGCGGGTCAGGGCTTGAGGTAGCGGTAGAGCGAACGGACGCTGATCTGCAGGCTACGGGCCGCCGCCTCGCGGTCGCCGCCGTGGCGCTCGAGCACCGCCGTCACGTAGCGGGCGACGAAGGCGTCCCGCGCCTCCTCGAGCGGACGCGTGAGGTCCTCGCCAGCGACCGCGACCGCAGGCCCCTGCGGCGTGGTGTGCGCGGCCGGCTCGCGCGCGGCCGGCTCACCGAGGCCGAGGTGCGGCGCGCCGAGCTCGCGGGCCTCGCAGAGGATCGCCGCGCGGCGGATGGTGGCCCGGAGCTCGCGGACGTTGCCCGGCCAGGGGTGCGCGAGGAGCGCCTCGGCCGCCGCCGCGCTGAGCCGCCGGCCGGTCAGCCCGAGCTGCTGCTCGGTCTGCCGCAGGAAGAGCTGCGCGAGGAGCAGGACGTCGCCGCCGCGGCTGGCGAGCGGCGGCAGCGTGAGGACGACCTCCTTCAGGCGGTAGAGGAGGTCCTCGCGGAAGCGCCCGGCCGCCACCCTGCCCTCGAGGTCCGCGTGGGTCGCCGCGATCAGGCGGAAGTCCACCGGGCGCGGCGTGTTCTCGCCGAGGCGGACCACCTCGCGCTGCTCGAGGACGCGGAGCAGCGCCGCCTGCATCGGCAGCGGCATGTCGCCGAGCTCGTCGAGGAAGAGGGTGGACTCGTGCGCCTGCTCGATCCGCCCCACGCGATCGGCGACCGCGCCGGTGAACGCCCCGCGGCGGGCGCCGAAGAGCTCGGCCTCGAGGAGGCTCTCGGGGACGGCCGCGCAGTTGAGCGCGATCAGCGGCCGCGCGGCCCGGGGGCTGGCCTGGTGCACGGCGCGCGCGACCAGCTCCTTGCCGGTCCCGGTCTCGCCGAGGACGAGCACGGAGAGGTCCGAGGGGGCGACGCGCGCGATCAGCGAGCGGACCGCCTGCATGCTCCGCGACTCGCCGACCAGGAGGTCGGCGGGGTCGCGGGACGCCGCGCCGCCCGTGACGGCCCGCCCCTCGAAGCGGCGGAGCTGGACGAGGAGCGGCACCGCGAGCGCCGCCACCAGGCCGAGGTCGGCGGTCAGGCGCGCGCTGAAGGGCGCGCCCGGCTCGCGACGGCCGAGGAAGATGGCGCCGAGGACAGCGCTGCGCAGGCGGAGCGGGA
>JAKLHH010001360.1 GCA_022710245.1 Myxococcota bacterium | reverse complement strand
GGAGCCCGAGGCACCGCTCGCCAGGACCGCGTGAAGGGGGAGACGGCGCTACCACGGACCCCAGCGGCTCACGCCGTCAGCGGCTCACGCCGTCAGCGGCTCACGCCGTCAGCGGCTCACGCCGTCAGCGGCTCACGCCGTCAGCGGCTCACGCCGTCAGCGGCTCACGCCGTCAGCGGCTGATGCCGTCAGCGGCTCACGCCGTCAGCGGCTGATGCCGTCAGCGGCTGATGCCGTCAGCGGCTGATGCCGTCAGCGGCTGATGCCGTCAGCGACTGACGCGGATCCGCAGGTCGCCCTTGCTGTCGTCCTTCTGCGAGACCGCGAGCCCGATGGTGACCCCGGCGACCGCGGCGACGATCCCCCAGATCCACCAGCGCGAGCGCCAGGAGCGCTTGCTCTTCGCCGGCGGCCGGGTCTGGTCGTGCAGGTAGCCCCGCAGGAGGTCCACGTCGCTCCCCTTCACCTCGAGCGGCGCGCCGGGCGCGTAGCTCGCGCGCTGGACGGAGAAGAGCCGCGCCGCGTAGCCGGTCGCCGAGACGCGCAGCAGCACCAGGTAGTCCACGCCGAGCAGCCGCCCGAGCGCCGCGATCTCTCCCGAGCTCGCCTGCCTCGCGCGCAGGCGCTCGACGAGCATGGTCAGGTCCTTGCCCACGTCACCGACGGGGAGCGCGCCGGGGTTCGGTCGGCCGGCGAGGAACCCCGCGATGCTCGGCTGCCGCGCCCAGCCGCCGACGAGCGTGCCCAGCGCGACGTTCGCGCGCTCCACCACCTGGTGGCCGCGCTCCGAGCTCAGGTTGACGAGCGCCAGCGTGCCCTCGCGGCCGAGGGCGGTGAGCGGGAAGGCGACGACGAGGACCAGCGCGATCAGGCGCGTCGCGCGCCGCTGCCGGGCTCTGCGCATGGAGGTCAGCCCGGCGGCCAGCGCAGCTCGCGCCCGCCGATCACGTGGACGTGGAGGTGGTGCACCGTCTGGCCCGCGTCGTCACCGGTGTTGATCACCGTGCGGTAGCCTCGCTCGGCGATGCCAGCCTCGCGCGCCACGCGCGCGGCGACGAGGAGCAGGTGCCCGAGGAGCTCCCCGTCCGCGGCCTGAGCCTCGCCGAGGCTGGCGAGGTGCTGCCGCGGGATGACCAGCAGGTGGTGCGGCGCCTGCGGTCGGATGTCCCGGAAGGCGAGGGCGCGATCGTCCTCGTGGACGAGCTCACCCATCGCCTCCCCGCTCGCGATTCGACAGAAGAGGCAGGACGACATGCCGGCTAGTCTACTCCAGCGCGCCGCCGGCCGCACCCCTCGCCCGGCGAGCGCGGGTGCGATACTCTTGCACCAGGCATGGACGCGTCAGGGACCGCAGTCGCCAGCAGGCCAGGCCGGGCCATGCGGGCCAGAGGAGCGCTCTGGCTCGTGTCGCTGCTCGCCATCGGCGGGCTCACCGCGGCGGGGGTCTCCCTGCTGAACCGGACGCTGAGGA
This sequence comes from Myxococcota bacterium, assembly GCA_022710245.1. Next base: position 801 of record JAKLHH010001360.1, on the reverse strand, counting down.
CACCGATGATCGACCCGGAGCACCCGCACCGGCTGCGGATCATGACCTGGAACATCGGCAAGCTGCACCTGCCGTGGGACTCGCGCGCCGCCGACGGTGACCTGCAGCACGTCGCCGAGGTGATCCGCGAGGCGAACCCGCACCTGGTGGCGCTGCAGGAGCTGCGCGATCCGCGGCAGCTCGGGCGCCTGGTGACCGCGCTCGGGCCGGGCTGGCGCGGCAAGCTCCCCGAGGACTGGTACGACCGCCGCGCCGCGCTCGTGGTCCGGCTCCCGGCCGAGTTCGCGCAGCTCAGGACCTCGACCGGCCGCATCGCGCAGGGGGCGACGCTGCGCCTGCCCTCGGGGCTGGTGCTCGCGATCGCCTCGGTGCACCTCGACGCCTTCGACACGCGGCGGCGGCTCCTTCAGGCGCAGGAGGTGGTGGCGGGGCTGCACCGCCTCGGCTCCGAGCACCTCGTGCTCGCCGGCGACCTGAACTTCGACCCCGCCGTCGCCGCGCAGGGCAGCATCGACCAGGACCTCTACCGGTTCCTGGCGAGCGAGTTCGTCGACGCCGCGCGCGACGCCGGCGCGACCACGCTCATCTCCCGCCGCCTCGACTACGTGCTCTACCATAGCACCGAGGTGCTGCGCGCGAGCTCGCGCGTGCTGCGGGACAAACGGATCCGCGTCATGGACCACGACCCGCTCGTGGTGGAGCTCTGGCTCACGGGGCATCCCTAGTGGCTCTGGCTCAAGGGCAGCCGTGGTGGCTCCGTCAAGGCCTGAGCCGGGCCTGCACGCGGTAGGCGCGCCCGCT
>JAKLHH010000136.1 GCA_022710245.1 Myxococcota bacterium | reverse complement strand
GGAGCCGCCGGCCCCCATCCCGGAACCTTCGACGATCGCCCTGTTCGGGTTGGCGGGCCTGACGCTGGCCGCCCGCCGGATCCTGAGGAAGAAGTAGGCAGCAAACAGTCATCAGCAAACCGTGATCAGTAAGCCGTGAAGAGAGGGCGGGCCGGGCGGAGGCGCCCGGTCTGCCTCCGTTTCACGAGAGAACAGGGGAATCCATGAAAACAAGCAGGATCGGGCGCGCGGCGGTTGCGGCGCTCGCGGCGATCACGACGCTGGCGGGAGCCGCGGCATGGGCGGGCCCGGAAGTGGCGTGGGACTTCGAGAGCGGACTCCCGCCCGCCTACGGCGGAGGAAACACCGGGCTGGGGCTGACTTGGTTCTTCTCTACCTCGTGGGGCGGGCCGACGATCGGAAACGATGGCGATGCGCACGGGAATTACATGCGGCTAGACGGCCCCAACAGTGCGCTGTCGCGCACGTGCCTCTGGATGCCCGACGACTGGACAGCCCCCTTCGACCAGTACTGGCAGCGGGCGGATGTGACGTGGGATTTCCGGATCAACAGCATCGGAACCGGCAACTACATCTTTCAGCGCGTCGAGGTGGACCGCCCCGGGATACCGTGGTCGGCCGACACATGGACCTACAGCGCCGCCACGGACCCGGTGAGCGACAGCAACTGGCACACCGCGCACCTTGTCTTCCTCGGCAGCTCCGAAGCGCTTCTGGCGGGCGACGGCAAGTCGCGCGGCACGTGGGAGCTGTACATAGACGACGAGCCCTTCTCGTCCGGCAATCTCGGACAGCCCGATCCCTGGGGGATCGATGTGGACGCCGAGGATTTCCCGAACGGCGTCTGGCTGAGCGGCATCGGCTGGGGCAATTGGACCGCCACCAGTTTCTCGATGGACATCGACAACGTGTCCATCCGCGACTACGTCGAGCCGCCCAAGCCGATCCCCCTGCCCTCCACCCTGGCGCTGATCACGGCGGCCTGCCTCGGCCTGGCGTCCCGCCAACGGCGGCGAAACGGGTAACCGGGCACGGGAGCGCACCCCGCAGCCAACTGCGGACACGCTGCAACCGCAAAGAAAAGTAACGAAAGCGGGAGCGGCCGTCCCCGCGCCGTCCTCAGCCCCCGGCGCGGTCCCCGTCCCCGATGCGGCCGAGCAGGCGCAGGAGGCCGTCGAGGATGGTCAGGGGGTGCGGGGGGCAGCCGGGCACGTACAGGTCGACGGGCAGCAGGCCGCCGATGCCGTTGTGGACCTCGGGGAGATCGCGGTAGGGGCCGCCCGCAATGGCACAGGCGCCCACCGCGATGACCAGCTTCGGCGAGGGCACGGCGCGGTAGGTCTCGAGCAGCGCCTCGCGCATGTTCTCCGTCACCGGCCCGGTGATGACGACGCCGTCGGCGTGGCGAGGCGAGGCGACGAACTGCACGCCGAAGCGACCCAGATCGTAGTCGATGTTGCCGCTGGCGTTGAGCTCGGCCTCGCAGCCGTTACAGCCGCCAGCGGAGACCTGCCGGAGCTTGAGCGAGCGCTTGAGCAGGCGCCGCGCGCGTGCTTCGAGGGCGCTCGCCAGGGGGGCGCCGGCCGCGCTCAGCACCAGGTCCTCGCGGCGGCTCGCGGCGAGGCGATGGTCGGGCGTGAAGCGGATCGCTCCCTGCTCGCAGGCCTCCTGGCAGACGGGGCAGAAGACGCAGCGGGCGAGGTCGATCCGCAGCGGTCCCGTGGCGATCGCCCCCGTCGGGCAGGCCTCGGCGCACGCGCGGCACTCCTCGGGGCAGCTCGGCGAGCCCAGCTCGGGCCGGCCCCGGTAGGTCGCCGCCAGGCGCACCCCCGTCGGGACGTCGAGCGTCCTCTTGCCCATCAGGAAGCGCGCCTTGAGGAGTCCGAACATGCTCGCTCCCTCCCTCGACTAGAGGTCGTGACCCGCGTAGGAGAGGTTGAAGCTCTTGTTACAGAGCGGGAAGTCCGAGATCTGGTTTCCGCGCAGCGCCATCGCCAGCCCGAACCAGCCCTGCAGGCTGGGGTCGACGACCGCGTGGCGGCGGAGCCCGCCCTGCTCGTCGCTGACCGCCAGGTGGACGATGCGGCCGCGCCAGCCCTCGACCAGCGCCGCCGCCACCAGCCCGGGCCGCCGGGGCGGCAGCGCGGTCGTGCGCGGCCCCTCGGGGAGCGAGCGGAGCTGCTCCGCGATGAAGGTCAGCGAGCGCTCCACCTCCAGCCAGCGCACCAGCGCGCGCCCCATCACGTCCCCCGACTCGGCGGTCGCCACCGGCACCAGCGCGAAGCGGTAGATGCCATGCGGGTGATCGCGGCGCACGTCGCTGTCGACGCCGCTGGCGCGCGCGATGGGACCCGAGAGGCCGAGCTCCTCGGCGGTCTGCCGCGAGACGACGCCGGTGCGCTCGAAGCGCGAGAGCACCGAGGGCGAGTCGAAGGCGAGCGCCGCGGTGGCGGTGAGCTTGCGGCCGATCGTCCCGAGCTGGCGCTGGAAGCGCTGCCGCTGCTCGGCGCTGACCTGGCCGCGGACCCCTCCGGGGACCAGCAGGCCGCGGCCGAAGCGGCTCCCCGAGATCTCGATCAGCAGGTTGAGCAGCTCGCCTCGCAGGCCGCCGAACCAGGACGCGCCCGGGAGGTAGCCGACGTCGTTGCAGAGCGCGCCCATGTCGCCGACGTGGTTCGCGGCGCGCTCCAGCTCGAGCGCGATGCCGCGCAGCTCCTGCGCGGCCAGCGGCACCTCGACCCCGGCGAGCGCCTCCTCGAGCATGCAGCAGGCGAGGCCATGGCCGATCACGGTGTCCCCGGCGATCGACTCGGCGAGGACCTGACGCCGCGCCGGGCTCGCGCCGGGGAGCGCGCCTTCCAGGCCGCGGTGCTGGTAGCCGAGGTGGATCTCCAGGTGGTGCACGACCTCGCCCGTGCACTGGAAGCGGAAGTGCCCGGGCTCGATCACGCCCGCGTGCACCGGCCCCACCGCCACCTCGTGGACACCCGCGCCCTCCAGGCGGAAGAACGGGTGCTCGGCCGCGGGCCGGCGGCCGGCGATCGGGGTGGCGCGCTCGAGAGCGCGGTGACGGCGCACCGGCTTCAGCCAGGGGTGGCCCTCCGGCGTGATGCCGTGCTCCTCGAAGAGCAGGCGCTCGAAGACGTGCGCGGCCGGGAGCAGGGGAGTGATCGCGGGGTAGCTCTCGCCGGGGCCGAGGCGGGTCCGGGTCAGCGCGAGCTGCCCGTCCTCATCGTGCAGCATCAGCGCGAGGAGGTCGTGCGCGCCCTCGCCGGCGGGCAGCGCGCAGAGCGCGGCCAGCGTCGCCCCGGCCTGCGCCTCGAGCGCGAGGTGGGCCGCGAGCTCCTGGCCAGAGACGAGGGCGACCTCGGCGAGCGGGACCGCGACGCCGTTCGTCAGCTGCGTGCCCTTCGGTGTGCTCGCCGAGGTCATCGCCGGCCTCCGAGCACGGCCGCGGCGCTCTCGAGGAGCGCGCGCAGCGCCGGCGGCATCCAGACGCCGACCAGCGCCAGCGCCGCGAGCGGCAGCACCACCAGCGGCCAGTCGAGGAGCGCCCCACGCCGCGCGGGCTCGGGGGCAGCCGCGCCCGCGAGCGGACGCGTCATCTGCACCGCGTGGCCCAGCGCGGCCACGAAGACCACCGCCGCGCCGAGGAGGAACCCGATCACCGCGCCGGTGTGCCCCTGGGCGAGTCCCTCCTTCACGATCCAGAGCTCGCTCATGAAGATGGAGAAGGGCGGCGCGCCGACGAGCGCGAGGATGCCGAGCACCAGCCCCACCCCCGCCAGCGGAGCGCTGGAGACGATGCCGCCCATGCGGCGCATATCCTGCGTGTGGTGCCGCTGCACCAGCTTGCCGGCGCAGAAGAAGGTGAGCATCTTGCACAGCGCGTGGTTGAGCGTGTGGTAGAGCGCCGCCGCGCCGCCGCCGACGCCGAGGCCGAGCGTGATGATCCCCATGTGCTCCACGCTGTGGAAGGCGAGCAGCCGCTTGACGTCGTGCTCGTGAACGATGAAGACCGCGGCGACGCCGATGGAGATGAGCCCGAAGGGGACGAGCAGCGAGACCGCCCAGCCCTGCAGGCCGGTCGCCGCCTCGACGAGCGGCAGGAAGCGCGTGATCGCGTAGAGCGCGCAGTTGAGGAGCACGCCGGAGAGCACGGCCGAGACGGGGGTCGGAGCCTGGCCGTGCGCGTCCGGGAGCCAGGTGTGCATGGGCGCGAGGCCGGCCTTGGTGCCGTAGCCGACGAGGAGGAAGACGAAGGCCAGCTTGGCCGCGCCCGGCCGCAGCGCCGAGGCGACGCGCGCGATCTCGGTCCAGAGGAAGGGGCTCTCCGCCGGGGCGGCGCGGCGCGCCTCGCTGCAGAGGACGAAGGTGCCGAGCAGCGCGAGCGCGATGCCGACCGAGCAGATCATCAGGTAGGCCCAGGAGGCCCGCACCGAGGCGCGATCCAGCTCGAGACAGACGAGGAGCGCGGACGCGAGCGTGGTCGCCTCCATCGCCACCCAGAGCAGCCCGAGGTTGTTCGCGGTGAGCACCAGGACCATGCTGCCGAGGAAGGCGAACCAGCAGGCGCCGAAGCGCTGGGCCACCGAGCGAGGAAAGGTGCCCGCGCGAAGCCGGGGGCCGAAGTAGCTCCAGGCGTAGAGCGACGAGAGCGCGAAGACCACCACCACCAGCGCCAGGTTGAAGGTCGAGAGCGGATCGAGCAGGAGGTGCCGGTGCGCGGCGTAGACCGATCCGCTGGCGCCGGCGGGGACCAGCGCGGCGACCAGGCCGAGCTCGACCAGGCTCCCGGCGACGCAGAGCGCGAGCACGGCGCGCGGCGAGCGCACGAGCCCCGCGAGCAGACAGCCGGCGAGCGGCGTCAGGACCACCAGCCAGAGCAGGGTCACGGCTCGCCTCCCGCGCTCGCGCCTGGCTGCGGCTCCGGCTCCGGCTCCGGCGCGTGCTCGGTGGGCTCCTCGCGCACCACCCGCACGAAGAGCACCGCCATCAGCATCACCGCGACCAGCACGTCGAGGAGCACGCCGAGCTCGACGACGAGCGGGAACTCGCCGAGGAGCGTCTGCCCGATGACGAAGACGCCGTTCTCGGCGACCAGGTAGCCGACCACCTGGGTCAGCTCCTGGTGGCCGCCGACGGTGAGGTAGAGCCCGACGAGGAGCGTCGCGAGCCCCACCGGCACCCCGAGCGGGCTCACGCCCGGCGAGGGCGGCAGCACGGTCGCGCCGAGCCAGAAGGCGAGGCCGACCAGGCCGGCGCAGAAGAGCAGCGCGAGGTGCAGGCTGACGAACGGCGCCACCTCGCGGGTGATGCCCGTCGCGCGCATCGCTCGACGCAGGAAGAGCGGGATGATGACCGCCTTGAGGAGCAGCGTCGCCAGCGCGGCGAGCCCCATCTGCGCCAGCCGCTCGAGGCTGGGCGAGGGGCCGAGCGTGGTGAGCGGTACGCAGCCGAGGAGCACGCCCTGCAGCGCGCAGGCGCGGATGCGCGCGCCCAGGCGGCTGGTCGAGGCGACGTAGAGGTCGAGCCCGACCACGCCGAGGAGGAGCCCGGAGAGCGCCGCGCTCATGGCCGCCCCACGCTGAGCAGCACCACCACGCCCACGGCCGCGACGACCGAGGCGCCGATCAGGAGCTGCGGTACCCGCGGGAGCCGGAGACGCGCCATCACCGACTCGATGACGCCGATCAGCACGGCCACCCCCGCCTGCCCGCCGACCATCAGCGCCACCGCCTGCCAGCTGCCCGCCGGCGGCACCGGCAGCGCGAGCTGCACCAGCACCGCGCCGAGGACGAAGAGCTTCACCGCGTAGCCGTAGAGGATGAAGGCGAGGTCCGGGCCGCTGTGGTCGAGGACCATCACCTCGTGGATCATGGTGAGCTCGAGGTGCGTGTTCGGATCGTCGATGGGGACGCGGGAGGTCTCCGCCAGCAGCACCACCGCGAAGGCCGCCGCCGCGAGGACGACGACCGGGTTCGGCGCGCGCCCGGCCACGTGCAGCGCGGCGAAGGCGTCGCCGAACGAGGCGCCGAGCGACGGGACGCAGACGATCATCAGGCAGAGGAAGAGCGCCGGCTCGGTGAGCGCCGCGAAGGCGGCCTCGCGGCTCGCGCCCATGCCCTCGAAGGCGGAGCCGGTGTCGAGCGCGGCGAGCATGGTGAAGAAGCGGCCCAGCCCGAGGAGGTAGGCGAAGGCGAAGACATCGCCGGGGAAGGCGAGCGGCGCCGCGCTGCCGGCGAGGGGGACGATGAGCCCGGCGATCAGCGCGGTGGCCAGCGAGACGATCGGCCCCGCGACGAAGAGCCAGCTCGTCGTCGTGCTGTAGACCGCCCCCTTGCGGAGGAGCCTCCGCACGTCGTGGAGCGGCTGCAGGAGCGGCGGTCCCGCGCGTCCGGCGAACCACGACTTCACCTTCCCGATCAGCCCGAGCATGGGCAGCGGGAGCAGCAGGAGGAGCGCGAGGTGGACCGCGATCTGCGTCAGCGTGGCGACCATGCTCTCCTCACGCGCCCGCGATCTGCCAGGCGAGCAGCGCGACCAGGGTGACCAGCACGTAGATGAGGAAGCGCCCCACGTTGCCTCGCTGCAGCGCCTGCGCCCGCTCGAGGAGCGCCACCAGGCGCGAGGTGGCGGGCGCGAAGACCCGATCCGCGGCGAGGTCGCCGAGGTGCTCCTCGCGGCGGGCGGCCGTCGGGAAGTAGCCGTGCGGCCCCTCCTGATGGACGCGCCGATCGAGGACCGGGAGCGAGGGCGCGAGCACCGGCTCCGCGAAGGAGGCCGCCGTGTACTGCATGCGCGCGGTCGGCGCCTCGTAGCCGCAGCCCCAGGTCGGGCCGCGGCGGACGTCTCGCCCGTGGAGCAGGAGGCGCCGCGCCAGCACGAGCACGAGCACCGCGCCGGCGAGCAGCAGCGCGATCTGCGAGACCGCCGCGAGGAGCCGCGCGACCAGCGCGGGCGCCTCGCCGACCCCGGTCAGCGCCGCGCTCACGCCCGCCACGAGCCGGAGCGCGCCCGCCGGCCAGGCGCCGATGACCAGGCAGCAGAGCGCGCCCGCCACCATCGCGACGCGCATCGCCGGGCCCACCTCGTGGGCGCGCTCGGCGGCCTGCGTGCGCGGCTCGCCCAGGAAGACCACGCCGAAGGCCTTGACGAAGCAGGCCGAGGCGAGGCCGCCGATGGCCGCGAGCGCCGGCACCACCGCGATGGCCCAGGCGGCGCCCGCGACGGGCAGGTTGGCGGCGCCGACGAAGGCGCCCGCGTAGATGAGGAGCTCGCTGACGAAGCCGTTGAGCGGCGGCAGGCCGCTGATCGCCGCGGAGCCGACCAGGAAGCCGAGCCCGGTCGTCGGCATCCGCCGGTAGAGCCCGCCGAGCGAGTCGAGGTCACGGGTGCCGGTCGCGTGCAGCACCGCCCCGGCCCCCTGGAAGAGGAGCCCCTTGAAGAGGCCGTGGTTGAGCACGTGGAGGAGCGCCCCGCTGAAGCCGAGCCAGGCCATCGCCGGCGCCTGGTAGCTCTGCCCGAGGAGCCCGACCCCGAGCCCGAGCGCGATGATGCCGATGTTCTCCACGCTGTGGTAGGCGAGGAGGCGCTTGAGGTCGTGCTGCGCCAGCGCGTGGAAGACCCCGCCCATCCCCGAGAGGACGCCGATCACGACCAGCGTGACCCCCCACCAGGCCGGCGGCGGCCCGAGGAGGAGCAGCGCGCGGAGCAGGCCGTAGATGCCGAGCTTGATCATCACGCCCGACATCAGCGCCGAGACGTTGGTCGGCGCGGCCGGGTGCGCGTCGGGGAGCCAGAAGTGGAGCGGCCAGAAGCCCGCCTTGGCGCCGAAGCCGACGAGCGCCAGCACGAAGAGGAGCCCGGACCCCGCCGCCGGGCCCGCGGCCTCGAGCGCGGTGAAGCTCACGCCGCCGGCCTGGCGCGCGAGGAGCGTGAAGAAGAGGAAGAGCGGCACCACGCCGAGCTGCGAGGCGATCAGGTAGACCACGCCTGCGCGGCGGGTCTCATCGCGCTCGGACTCGAGGGTGACGAGGAAGAAGGAGGCGACGGTCATCAGCTCCCAGGCGGCGAGCAGGACGACCGCGTCGCGCGCCAGGACCACCCCGGCCATGGCCGCGACGAGGAGGTTGAAGAGCGCGAGCGCCCCGCCGACGCGTCGCTTGCCGAGCGAGCTCCGCAGGTAGCCGGCGCCGTAGAGCGCGGCGAGCCCGCTGACGAGGAACACGCAGAGGAGGAACCAGGCGGAGAGCGCGTCGACGCCGACCTCGAGCGTCCCCAGCGGGAGCGGGAAGCGGGCGGTGATGGCGACGCCGCCGCCCCAGGGGATCGCGGCCGCCGCGGTCGTCGCGGCCGCCGCGGTCGTCGCGGCCGGACCGAGGACGGCGAGCAGGCTCCCCGCGAGCCCCACGGCGCAGGAGAGCACGCAACCCGCGCTGCCCACCGCGAGCGCCGCGCGCTCGCGCGCCCCGAGGAGCAGCGCGAGCACGCCGGTCAGCGCCAGCCCGGCGAGCGCGGCCAGCGTGAGGAGCAGCGCCATCAGCGGGCCTCCCGCGGCGCGGCGGTGCCGCCCTCGGCCTCGAGCACGCGCACGCGCTCGAGGATCGCCTCGGCCGGCGCGAGCTGGTCGAGGAGCGCGCGCAGGGGTCGGTCGTGGAGCGCGAAGGCGAGCCGCGAGAGGACCTGCAGGTGCGAGCGCACCGTGGGCGAGAGCAGGGTGAAGAGCACGCGGATCGGCTTGCCGTCCACGGCGTGGAAGTCGACCGGGTGCTCGAGGAAGCAGAGGACCACGACCGGCGCGGTGACGCCGAGCACCAGCGGGTCGCGCGGGTGCGGCACGGCGATCCCGTCGCCGAGGCCGGTGGAGGCGAGGTGCTCGCGGCTGAGCAGGAGCTGGAGCAGCAGCGAGCGGTCCACGGTGGCCGGGATGCCTGGCAGCGCGGCGACGGCCGCGAGGACGTCCTCGCGGCGCGCGCCGGGCACGCCGTAGCAGACGCCGCCGCGGGCGAGGGCCGGGTGGAGCCTGGGCGACGCCGCCCCGTTCTCGAAGAGCTCCGGCGAGACGCGGTGCTGGCGCGCGTCCGCCCACTCCTGCAGGTCCACGCGGTCGAACCAGTACTGCTCCTGGATCTGGTGGGCGGGGAGCACGCCCTCGCGGACCCAGCGGCTGACCGTCTCCTCGGACTCCTGCAAGAGCCGCGCGACCTCTGGCAATCGGAGCTTCATGCGCCTCCTCGCGGAGCTCGGGCGCAGGACGGGGCGGGGCGTATGGCTTCAGAGGCCGTCACGTTGACCACGATCGACGTGTCGCGGGCCTCGGCAGAGCGGTCGCTGGTGGGCGGCTGGTACCGGGGGGCGGCTGCTGTCTCGCTTACCTGGTCCTGCTCTCGCTGCTTCCTTCTTCTGGCTGCTCAAGCGCAGCTGGTTCGCATTCTCATCGCAGGGTATCGTTTGTCAAGCTTCTCTCGCACCTCCTCGGCCTCTTCGGCTCACCACCAGGTCGCCTTCAGCCCTTGCAGGCAGCCTTCGCCGCGTCTGCATCGATCGCCACCGCCGCGCCGTCAGCGGGCGGCGCTCCTCGATCGGTGGCGTGGCCGAAGGAGAGGACCCCACCGAACAGCCTCCCGACTTGAGCGGCCCGCCGACCAGCTCGGGCTACGGATAGCAAGCCGCCGCATTGAACGATCCGCTGCCATTCAGATTGCGGCTCTCCCAGCAGCGCTGCGCCGGGCTCTTGTAGACGTGGCCCGCGCTGTCGCCATCGCCGCCGGTGACATCGGGTCCGACCAGCGGCCAGGGTACCGCCGCCGGGAACCAGGTGGGCCTGGCCGAGTAGTAGAGCGAGGCCGGGATGGTGTAATTGCTGGGCAGCTGCACGTCGGAAGAGACCTCGGAGGACTCCCAGCGCACGGCCTTGTTGAAGTAGTCGTAGTTGCCCCAGCGCACCAGCGACGACTTCACCTTGGGATCCGGGTAACCCCCGGCGGGGCTGAACCCGTCGTAGGGGGTCGTCCCACAGTTGCCGATGTTCGGGTAGCCGAGCTGAAAGATGTTCGTCACGCCGCAGCCCGTGTCATAGGCGGTCGGCTTCTGATTGGCGGAGCCGAGCACGTTGCCGACGATATTGTAGTAGTAACCAAGCCGCTTGATCTGGATCGCGTCGCCGGACACGCTGTAATTGGCGTTGAAGCCAGTGATGTAGTTTCGCAACACCGTGCCCATTCCCGATCCCCCGAAGTAGCCGTCCATCCCCCACATCTCCCCGGTGTTGCCCTCGTAGAGATTCGCCACGTTGAAGGGTGCGTGGCCGTCGTCGAAGGTCCAGGTCACCATCTGGCTTCCGTACTGGTCGACCGAACCGTGGGCGTAGTTGTAACCGATATAGAGCCCGCTGCTGCTGTTATTGATCTCGATGGCCGGGAAGTTCTTGTTGAAGATATTGTTCTCGATCTTTCCGCTGCTGTTGGCCCCGTACTGGTAGTTGCCGTAGAAGTTGATCCCGCTGTTATTCGGGCCGGACGAGCCGTCGTGGATGTACGAGTCGCGGAACTCGGCATTCAAGGTGCCCATGGTGATGAAGTGGTAACCCTGCGCCCGCGCCGACTCGACGCCTTTGACCCAGCAGCTGTCGCAGTACTGGGTCATGAAGAAGTAGCAGCCCGTGAAGCCGTCGTGGTCGAACTTCATGTTCTCGACGCCGCTATTGTGCGTGACCGTGGGGAAGGTGAACTTCACCTTCGGGTTGCCCTTGGAGAAGTCGTAGAAGAATGGATTCCGCACGGCCACGGTGCTGCCGCTGACCCCCGTGATCATGTTGACCTGGGTCATGTTGCGGCCAGGTCCGTCCTTCATGACAATGAGGTTGGTGTCGTCGTCGCGGTCAATCTCGATCATAGTCCCGACGCTCAGGCCAGAAGTGGAGCTGACCGTGAAGCCCTTGGAGCCCGGGTGTGGTTCTCATCCTGATCACGCCGTGGCCTGAAGAGCGACGACGGACTTCCGTTGATGCCGCAGCGTGAGGCTGATGGCCGGCTCCCACCGGTCGCTG
>JAKLHH010001359.1 GCA_022710245.1 Myxococcota bacterium | reverse complement strand
GTCCTCGTCGGGGCAATCGACGACCGAAACCCACTCTCGGTGGGGGGCGCCGCCCGGGCGGCACGTCGCCCCGCACCGCCTCACCAGCTCGTCGCCCTCCGCGTAGACCACGCAGCGCTCCCAGGCCGCGGGGCCGCCCTCGATCCCCTCGGGGTCGCAGGTGAGCGGCCAGCCCACCGCGCGGCGATCCGGAGAGGCCACCAGCACTGTGTCCGGACAGGCGCAGTGCTCGCGGCTCGAGATGACCTCGACCACCGCGTAGGCGCCGGGCTCCTTCTCGACTGCGAGCATGGAGACGATCGCGGGCCGCTCCTTCAGCGAGCCGGCGAGCGAGACGCCGAAGACCCTCGCGCCGGGGGTGAAGCGGAACAGGTGGGCGCCGGCGAGGACGCCGCCGCCCGGCACGCGGTGGCGGTCGAGGTAGGTGAGGTCCCGCGTCGAGACCAGGTGAGCGCCCTCGAGCGGTCGGCCGAGGCTGGCGGCGATCGCCCTGGCGACCAGGCGCACGTCGGCGCCGGTCAGGCGCACGCGCTCGTGGATCAGATCCTCGCCGCTGCCGATCGGGGCCGGGAAGGTGATCGTCTCGCCCCTCGGCGCCAGCGGGCGCGGGCCGCTCCCCTGCTTCAGCAGCGTGACGAGCTCGGGCAGCGGCCGCCGGGCCCAGCTCCAGAACGCGCGGCGCTCGCGCAGGAGCTCGAGGCCGCGGTGGTGGAGGAGGGTCTCCCAGGGCGGGTCGCCGGGCTGCGCGGCGCGCCACTGCTTCAGCTGGTGGAGCGCGCCCTCGAAGTCGCCGAGCTGGCTGCGCGCCACGGCGAGCGCGACCCGCGGCGCGGCGCCGCCCGGGTCCACGCTGACGGCGAGCCGCGCGAGCGCGGCCGCTCCCTCCCGGTCGTGCCGCCTGCCCAGGCGCTGCGCCGCCCGCAGCAGCGAGGCCGAGATGGTCGCGCGGGGCAGCGGGCACCCCTCGGTGAGCGACTCGAGGGTGGGGAGCTCCCCCTTGCCCCGCTCGAGCTCCTGCAGCAGCTTCGTCAGCTCGCGGGCGGGCTCGCGATCGTCGCCAGGCTTGCAGCTCGGCGTGCGCGAGAGATCGGGCACGCCCTCGGGATCTCCGACGGGGCGCGAGGCGGGCGCGGTCGTGCTCAGCGGCGGCGCCGGAGGCCTCGACGCGTCTCCACACCCCGTGCCGAGCAGGAGCACCCCGAGGACGCAGACCCTGAGCATGGACTCAACCTCCGCACCGGCCAGCCTACCTCGCGGCCTTTGCGCCTCCAAGAAACGGACCCGACAGTAGCTGCCTCCATTCCCCCACCTCACGACGCGAGAGCTCATAACCGCGCTCCGTGGCGGGCGCGGTGGTCAGTTGGCCCCTGCTGGGATCGAGGTCCCACCCTGGCAGCCCGCCAAGGGCTCGGAACCCAGGCCTGCAGCTCGGGCCCACCTCTTGCTACCAAGGGAAGGCGCAGGTCAGGCAATCCTCAGCACGGTAGCCGCAAGAGAGCTGGCTGCAGAAAGGAACCACCATGCAGGTGCGACTGGCAGGATGGATTCTGGGAGTCTCGGTGTTGGTCTCGGCCGCGGGTTGTGATCCAGGCGAGCGCGAGGGCGAGAGCGGCGACGAGCGGGCCGCGAGCTTCACGAAAGAAGGGGCGTCCTGCGATCTCGTGCAGACGGACCTCCTCTGCGCCAAGGGGCTGGTCTGTCGTCCGACGAGCGGCTCCAGGAAAGAGCACTACTGCATGCGGCCATCGCTGGCCGATGGATTCTGCAGCGAGGACAAGGACTGCGCGACGGGGCTGCACTGCGGGTCGCCCGTCGTGCACGTCACCTACAGCGGCTCCTATCCCGAGCGAAACGGGAGGTGCGTCCTGGGAGCGAGCTGCAGCTCGGACTCCGCATGCGAGAGCGGGCTCGTCTGTCGCCCGTCCAGACCGGGTGACACCCCGAGGACCTGCCAGCCGCTCGCCGTCATGTGGGAGAGCTGCGGCGACGGGGACCCCATCGACGCCCACTGCGCGGGCCCGAACGGCGCCTGCGAGACGGACGATGTCGGTAGAGACGTCTGCGTCCAGGACTCCGGCCTCGAGTGCAACAACTGGACGACGTCGTGCCCCATCGGGCAGGTCTGCCGGCCGGGCTACCTGAGCAAGAAGGTCCCCAACGTACCGGGGAACACCGAAGTGATGCTGCGCGACCGCTGCCGCCCCCCCGCCGGCAACGACGAGGTGTGCGAGGAGGACGCTGACTGCGCGCTGGGCCTATATTGCAGGCAGGAC
>JAKLHH010001358.1 GCA_022710245.1 Myxococcota bacterium | reverse complement strand
ACCGAGCCCCGTCACGCTGCAGGTCATCCTCGAGACCCCGGCGGCGGCGCCGCGCGGGTGGGGTCGCGTGCGGCTCGAGCTGCCTCGCGTCTCGCTCCCCGCCGCCTCGCTGGCCTGGAGCTTCTACCTGCCGTACGGCTTCAGGTACCTCGACCCGACCGGCGCCGGCGCCTCCGAGCCGCTGCAGGGGCACGCAGCCTGGCGGCAGCCGAGGGGCGCCGCCGCTGCGACCGACGCGCCGCCCGCCGAGCCTAGCCTCGGCGCCGACGCGGGCGCGGTGCCGGTGCGCATCAAGCTGCCCTGGAGCGGGGAGCGCCGCGAGCACCAGCGCTACTGGGTCGCCGAGGGCGAGCGGGTCGCCATCTCGCTGGGCTACCTCGACAGCCGGCTGGTCCTCCCCGCTGTCGCGCTCGGCGTCCTGGTGCTCGGGGTGGGTCTGGCGACAGCGGCCAGCCGTCGCCGCCGGGCAGCGGTCCGCGCGCTCGGCGGAGCGCTCGCGCTGGCTGCGGCTGGCCTCGCCTGGTGGCTGGGTGCGCCGGCGGTCCTCGTGCTCGGGATCCCCGTCGCGCTGGCCTTGCTCGCCTGGCGTGGCCGCTGGCCCCAGCGCGCGCGTGACGCGATCCGGGGCTGGATCCAGGCGTTGCCGCAGCGCTGGCGCGAGCGCCCGATCGCCGCGCCGCTCACCGCGCGTCGCCGGCTGCGGCAGGTGCTGCTGGGTCTCGCGATCGCTGGCTCCAGCGCGGCGCTCTTCGTGTCGCTGCTGCGGGTGATCGAGCTCGTGATCACCGCGCCCGTGAGGTAGGCGCAGTAATCAACACGAGCCTCTTTCCTGCAGCTTCTGCGTCGAAGGTTCGTCCGCGCGCAGCCAGCGAGGACCAGTCGGCCAAGGACCCTCGTCGAACGCCAGGAGCCCATGCTCCGCCCGACCGCTCAACGCTCGACGAATCCGCCCCCGAGGCGCTTCACCGCCCGTTCTCCCGGCAAGGTCCGCACACATATCCGAGCGCATGGCCGGCTCGACGCGCGTGCGTCAGCGACGCACGGGCGCAGCGCACAGCGCGAACCTTCGCCGCCCGGGCCACGGCTTCGCCGTGCGCCTCGACCGCTCCATCGAGGAGCTTGTTGAGGTGGCGGACTTCGTGACTTGATCGCGAGCCTGCGACGCGCCATCTTCTTCGCGCGCAAGCACGTGACTCTGGATCGACCCCATCTGAGCCAGCTGCTCTCGGTTGTCCTCGGTCGACCTGTCCAGGGTCCGCCTCGAACTGGTACAGTCCCCGCCCGGGCGGAGGACCAAAGATGACCACCCAAGGACTCACGAGAGATGGCGGAGCGGTGTTGCTGCGCCCGCTGGTCGTCGGGAAGGGCGATGAGCTGGCGGAGAGCGACCTCGACCTCCTCGAGCGCTGGGAGAATGATTCCAGCATCGCGCACCTCCATCGTGTGCTGAGCGGACCGGAGGACCTGGCCGCGCCGGTCGACCGCAGTGCAGTGCGGCGGCGAGTGATGGACCTGCGCTGGGGCCGGCGCACGTACGTGATCGAACTCCAGGGACGTGCGGTGGGTGTGGTCTCGCTGATGCTCGATCCCGAGATGCTCGCTCGGCCCGTGCGGGGAACGCTCTGGCCCGGCGTGGTGATTGGCGAAGCGGAGGCGCGCGGCAGGGGCATCGGCCGCCTGGTGATGCAGTGGATCGAGACCATCGGGCGGGAGCTCGGGTGCGGTCGGATCGAGCTCGGCGTCTTCGAGCACAACACCGTCGCGCGGAGGCTCTACGAGGGGCTGGGCTATCGGGAGCACGCACGGGTGCCCGGCTTCACCTGGTGGGACGCACGCCGGTGGGACGACATCCGGATGGAGAAGGAGCTGACAGACGGGCCCTGAGGCGGGGAGGAACTTTCAGGGAGGTTCTTGAGGCGAGGTCAGGGCTTCACCACGGGCGGTGCGGTGTCGAAGGGCGTCCGGGGGGCTTCGGGTAGGGGTCTTCAGTCGGGTCGAGGGAGATCGGGCTCCCCAGTCCATCTTGGTGGGCGCGGCCAGAGGCACGAAACCGTAGCGGTGCTCGGCCAGGACGAAGGCCGTCGGGGACGTTCCGCGCCCTCCGTCGCTACTCGAGGACGACGATGACCGGCGCGTGGTCGCTCGGCTTGCTCGCCGCCGGGAATTCGCCCTGCTCGCCTCCTGCGGAGGCTCCGCCATGAAGGGCGAATTGCGGGTCCTCGCGGCCTCCGGCCGCTCCGGGATGAGACTGCCGCAATTCCCGTCGCGCCTACCG
>JAKLHH010001357.1 GCA_022710245.1 Myxococcota bacterium | reverse complement strand
GGTCTCCCCGAGCGGCTCCTCGGCGAGCGCGGCGGCGTCGGGGTGCGCATCCCGTCGGACGACATCGCGCAGGCGCTGGTGCGTGAGGTGGGGGCGCCGATCACCGCGACCAGCGCCAACCTCTCGGGTGCCGCCGCCGCCACCTCGGCAGAGGAGGCGTGCCTGCCGGGGCTCGCGCTCGTCCTCGATGACGGTCTCCGCGACCGACCCCCGAGCACGGTGGTGGAGCTGATCGACCAGCCGCGCGTGCTGCGCCAGGGTGAGCTCCGCGTCGAGCTCGCGCATGGCTGACGGCGGGACCAGCCTCGACGCCATCTGTCGCGACGAGCTCGCGTATGGCTGACGGCGGGACCAGCCTCGACGCCATCTGTCGCGGCGAGCTCGTGCTCGAGCAGCCACGGCGCGGCTACCGCTTCAACCTGGACCCCATCCTGCTCGCCGACTTCGCCGGCGCGCTGGGGCCGGTCAAGCAGGTGGTCGATCTCGGCGCGGGGGTCGGCGTCGTGGGCCTGCTCCTCGCGCGTCGGTGGCCGGAGACGCGTGTCCTCCTCCTCGAGCTGCAGCCCGAGCTCGCGCTCCTCGCGCAGGCCAACGCCGAGCGCAACGGCCTCGCCGGGCGCGTCGAGGTGCGCTGCGCTGACCTGCGCGATCCGCTGGCGTGGTCGGGCTGGGCGCCGGGGCTGGCGGTCAGCAATCCACCGTACTTCCCGCTCGGTGCCGGGCGCCCGTGCGCCGACGCGCAGCGGTCCCTGGCGCGGCACGAGGTGGCCTGCAGCATGGGCGAGCTGCTCGACGCGGCGGCGGCGGGGCTCGCCGCAGGCGGTGCGCTCGCGCTGATCCACGCGGCCGAGCGCGAGGAGGAGCTGGTCGCCGGGCTCGATGGCCGCGGGCTGGGCCCCGAGCTCCTGCGGCGGGTGGTCCCGCTGCCCGGGCGCCCCGCCGCGCGGGTGCTGGTGGCGGCGCGAGGTGGTGCGCGCGGTGGCCTGCGCTCGCCAGCGCCGCTCCTCGTCGAGGAGCGTCCGGGGGCCTTCACCGAAGAGGTCCGCGCCATCCTCGGCGAGCCGCCATCATCGGGTGGTGACGCGCCTTGACAGCGCCCCGCTCCTCTGACAGGTTCCGCGCCGGAGGTGGAGCCTTGGCAAACGTTGTCGTGGTCGGGGCGCAGTGGGGCGACGAGGGCAAGGGCAAGATCGTCGACCTCCTCGCCGAGCGCGCCGACCTCGTCCTCCGCTTCGGCGGAGGCAGCAACGCCGGTCACACCCTGGTGGTCGGTGGCCGTCGTATCGTCCTCCACCTCGTCCCGAGCGGCGTGCTACACGCGGGCGTGTGCTGCGTGCTCGGCGACGGTATGGTGATCGACCCGGCCGCGCTGATCGCGGAGCTCGACGAGCTCCGCGCGGCCGGCGTCGAGACCGGGCCCGAGGCGATCCGCATCAGCCTCCGCGCCCACCTCGTCCTGCCGCACCACAAGCTCCTCGACGAGCTGCAGGAGCGGCGCCCCGGCGCGATCGGGACCACCAAGCGGGGCATCGGCCCTGCCTACGAGGACAAGGCCGGGCGCCGCGGCGTGCGCGCTGGCGATCTCCTGCACCCGGCCCGGCTGGAGCGGCGGCTGAACGCGGCGCTCGAGGAGGCGAACTCGCGCATCGTGCGTCTCGGCGGCGAGCCCCTCGCGGCGCCGGCGATCCTGGCCGAGCTCGCGCGCCACGCCGAGCGCCTGGCCCCGCACCTTGCGGACACCTCGCTCCTCGTGGATCGTGCGATCCGGGACGGGCGCTCGCTCCTCCTCGAGGGCGCGCAGGGGGCGCTGCTGGATCTCGACCACGGGACGTACCCCTACGTGACCTCGAGCACCACGCTGCCGGCGGGCGCCTGCGCCGGGCTCGGCCTCGCGCCACGGCACCTGGGCGCCATGGTCGGAGTGACCAAGGCCTACACGACGCGGGTCGGCGCTGGTCCCTTCCCGACGGAGATGGTCGACGACGTGGCAGAGCGCGTGCGGCGCGCGGGGAGCGAGTTCGGAGCCACCACCGGCCGGCCACGTCGCTGCGGCTGGCTCGACCTCCCGGCGCTGCGCTTCGCGGCGCGCGTCGGCGGACTCAGCTCGCTCGCCCTCACCAAGCTCGACGTCCTCGCCGGCCTGCGCCCGCTCCTCGTCTGCGAGGGTTATCGCCGCGGAGGACAGCTGCTCGACGGCTTCCCCGCCGAAGCAGACGAGCTGGCGGAAGTGGAGCCGGTGCTGCGTGAGGTGGAGGGCTGGAGCGCCAGCCTCGCCGGCGT
>JAKLHH010001356.1 GCA_022710245.1 Myxococcota bacterium | reverse complement strand
CGAGGCCGAGGCGGAGGAGGCGGTCGAGATGCACCGCCGCGCGGGCTACGACTTCCTCAAGGTCTACAACGCGCTGACCCCGGCCAGCTTCCGCCGGCTGCTCTCGGCCGCGTCGAGGGTCGGGCTCAAGGTGGCGGGGCACCTGCCGCGCGCCGTCTCCTTCGACGAGGCCATCGAGCGCGGCCAGCGCTCCTTCGAGCACATGGTCGGCTTCGTCGACGCGCTGCAGGCCGCGGGTTCGCCGGTGGCGGGCCGCCCCGACCGCGCGTCCCGCTCCCGCAGGCTGGACTTCATCGACGAGCGGCGCCTCGAGCCGCTGACCGCGCGGCTGCGCGCGCGCGGCGCCTTCATCTGCCCGACCCGGGCGGTGATGGTCTCCTGGGGGCCGTCCGCCTCGGTGCGCGAGCAGCTGCGGCGGCCCGAGCTCCGCTACGTCCCGGCCTACGACCGCATGATCTGGGAGCCGGGACCTGACCGGTCCGACGAGCTCGCGGACGATCGCCGCACGGTGGCGCTCTACGATCGGTTGATCGGCGCGCTCCAGCGCGGCGGGGTGCGCCTCGTGGCCGGCACCGACACCGGCAACCCGCTCGTCATCCCGGGTTTCTCGGTCCACGATGAGCTCGAGCTCCTGGTCCGCGCCGGGCTCTCGCCCGCGCAGGCCCTGCGCGCGGCGACGCGGACCGCGGCCGAGCTCCTCGGCGCGCCGCGCGACCTCGGCGGCGTGGCGCCCGGGATGCGCGCGGACCTGCTGCTCCTCGAGGCGGACCCGCTCCGCGACGTGCGCGCGACCCGCCGCATCGCGGGGGTGATGGCGCGAGGGCGCTGGCACGCGCCGCGCGACCTCGACCTGCTCCTGGCGACGGTGGCAGGCGCCGCGACCCGGGCGCCGATGCCGGAGCTGCCAGGCGCCGCGCCCGCGCGGACCGCGAGCTACCTCGTCACCTGGCGAGGCGTCCCCGTCGGCAGCGAGCGGCTGGTCGTCGACGGCGAGGGCGAGCGGCGGGTGATCCGCGCGGCGAGCCTCGACTACCACCTGGGCCAGCGCCGGGTGCTGCGGCAGCAGGGCGAGCAGCTGCTCCTCGAGAGCGAGGGCGCGGTCGGGACGGGCCGCCTCACCCTCGATCGCGCGGGCGCCAGGGCGCACCTCCAGGGGACCACGCTGGCGGGCCGCGCCTTCGCGCGGCGCGAGGCGCTGCCCGAGGGCGCGACGGTGGACGCCGACGAGTTCATCGCCCGCGAGGTGCTGCTGGCCCCGAGGCTGAGCCGGCTCGCGGTGGGAGACGCCCTCGAGGTGGAGCGGCGCTCGGCCACGCTGGGCTCCACCGGCGAGCTCCGCCCCGCGCACCTGCGCATCCGGCGGCTCGAGGACACCACCATCGCCCGCCCTCGGGGAGCGCAGGTCGCCGCGCGCCAGTATCGCGTCGAGCGGGCGAAGGGGCCGGCCTCGACGCTGCTCCTCGACCCGCAGGGCCTCCCGCTGCGGCTGGAGCAGCAGGCCTGGGGGGCGACGCTGCGGATCGAGCGGATCGACTGAGGGCGCTGCCCGAGGCCGCGCGCGAGCCGCGGGGACGGAGGGGACCGAGCTACTTCGCCAGGGCGGTCAGGCTCTCCAGCGGGGAGCGTGGCCGGCGAGCGCGGTCGTTCGGGCAGAGCACTCCGCGGCGGTGCAGCTGGCGGCAGTCGGGGATCTGTCCGAAGAACGCGTGGAGCGCGCGGCCGTGGCAGAACTCGTTGTAGTCCGACCGCCGCTCGAGGGCGATCTTGCGCCCGGCGGGATCATAGAGGACGAGGATGCTGCCGAGCGTCTCGCCGCGGTCCATGTAGAGGTACCTGTGGCGGCCGCAGTCGCCGAACTCGGCGTACTCGAAGCGCGCCCACTCCTTCCTGGCGAGCTTCTCCTTCACGAAGGCGAGCTCCTTGTCGAAGGTGCAGTGCTTCTCCTTGCACTCGTAGGGCGCGAGGCAGAAGCAGTCGCGGCCGGAGCGTGGCTGGCCCGCATCCTTCGGACAGACGATCCGCTCCTCCCGGAACGGCTCGCCGGTCCGGGGGAAGGCTCGCTCCGCGGGGAAGAGGTGCTGGAGCGAGCTCGCTGGCGCGCTCGCTGGCGGCGCCGCCGGCGCCACCGAGACCTCGCGAGCGCGGGCCGAGGAGCCCTGCGACGGCGCGGGCGACGGCGAGGGAGAGGCGCAGCCGACGAGGCCGACGAGGCCGAGCAGGGAGATGAGCGAGGCGCGCATGCAGGATCTCACTGACCCTCCTTCGTGGGCAGCCACTCCC
>JAKLHH010001355.1 GCA_022710245.1 Myxococcota bacterium | reverse complement strand
CCCGGCGAGCGGCGCCCCGCGCGCTACGGCACGCTCAGCCTCACCGCGGAGCCAGCCGGGGAGATCCTCCTCGGCGGACGCGTCCTCGGCCGCACCCCGCTCTCGCGCGTACGCGTCCCGGCAGGGACCCACACGCTGCGCCTGCGCAGCTCCGGGCTCCACCTCGACCTGCCGCTCAAGGTCACCATCGTCGCCGGCCAGGAGACCACGAAGCAGGTGAAGGTCGGCGTCGGCACGCTGCGCATCAACGCCATCCCGTGGGCCAACGTGGTCCTCGATGGTAAGATGCTGGGCGTGACGCCGATCAAGCCGCCGGCGGTCCACGCTGGCCAGCACACCGTCGAGCTCGTCTACCCGCCGCGCAGCGAGCGCCGCCGCTTCCGCGTCACGGTCAAGCCGGGCGAGGCGACCGCGGTGATCCACGACTTCCTCAAGGCCGGACGGTGAGGCGAGCACCCGCCGTGCTGCTCGCGCTGCTCGTCGCCTGCGGGGACGGCGGCGTCGAGGTGATCCACATCGCGGTCCGCTCACCCCAGACCATCGACCCGGCGCAGGTCGCCACCGTGCAGGTGGCGGCCGTGCGCGAGCCGGTCTCGATCTGCGTGGCGGGGGTGAGCTCCAACACCTGCGTCGGCATGCGCACGGTGGCCGCCGCGGCGCAGGAGCCCGGGTTCCTCCAGCAGACGACGCTCACGCCCACGGGCAGCTCCACGGCGAGCCTCGAGGGGCTGCCGCGCAAGCGCGTCTGCTTCGTCGCGGAGGCGCTCTCGGCGAACGGGGCCAGCCTCGGCGCGGGCTGCGCGGAGGTCGCGCTCAGCCTCGATCATCACCTGATCGAGATCGAGCTCGTCTCGAACTGACCCCCACCGCTCCTTGCCGGTGCGCTCACTGCCCCGTGAGCACCTTCCAGATCAGGCGGCGGAGCTCGTGGTGCCCGCGGTCGTTGGCGTGGACGCAGTCGGTGTGGAACCAGAGCGTCGGGTCCGCCGCGTCGTAGACGGGGCACTTGGGATCGTCGAAGTGGTAGCCGTGTCCGAGGAAGGCGGCGTGGTTGTCGGCGAGGAGCACGGCCTGCTGAGCGGCGAAGCCGCCGAGCGCCTGGTCGAAGCTGGCGAGGTTCTGCACCATCAGGGGACCGACCAGGAACCCGAGCTTCTGGAGCGAGGTGCAGAAGCCGCTCAGCCCCGAGCGCGCCGGGATGTTGCCGGTCCCGTCGCTCGGGTCGTAGACGTTCAGCATCACGATGAGGACCTTGCCGGGGTAGCTCGCCGCGTCGCGGAAGTGATCGACGATCAGCTGGAGGTTCGCGGTCGCCTTCTGCGCGGAGGCGGTGGTCTTGGCCGGGTCGACCATGGTCAGCGGGTTGTCGTTGAAGTCGTTGCCGCCGGCCGAGATGACGACGAGCGTGTTGCCGGCCGGGTTCGGCGCGACGCCCTGCGCCTGCGCCACCGCGTCGGTGGTGGTCGCCCCGCTCTTCGAGCGGTCGACGACCTTGACGGCGGGGAAGAGGCTCGTCAGGTCCTTGCCCTTGCAGGCCGGGTAGAGGACGTCGTCGTTCTTCACCAGCAGCGCCTTGTAGGAGTGCCCGGCGCTGGCGTAGTAGCCGGCGGCGAGGGAGTCGCCGAGGTTGACGAAGAGCGTCAGCCCCTGCAGGCCAGGCGGCAGCTGCTGATCCACCGCCGGTCCATCGCGCCGCGTGGCGTCCGAGGCCGGCGCGTCGTCGGCGGCGGTGCGCTCCAGGTGGCGCGGGGCGTCCGGCCAGCGCGGGAGATCCGCCGCGAGCGGGGCATCCGTCGTCGCCGGGCTGGCGCTGCAGGCCGCGCCGAGGAGGAGCACCAGGGTCCAGAAGCGGTGGGGGAAGGGCAACCGGAGCGCCGCCATGACGTCACCGTGCGCTGGATACTCTATTGGAGCACGGCAGCGGCAGAGCTGCCAAGCTGGGCGCGGGCGCGGGTGTGGTGCGCCGGGTCAGCGCCGGCGACGGCGGGCGAGCAGGAGCGCGCCGAGGAGGAGGAGCGCGGCGGGCAGGCCCCGCGGGGACCCCGCGGCGACCGCGCACCCCGCCGTGAGCTGCACCTGCCCGGGGGCCTGGCCGGCGGGTCTGCTCTCCGTCGGGGTCTGAGCGGGGCAGAAGTTGTCGATCACGCCATCGCAGTCGTTGTCCTGGCCATCGCAGACCTCCGGCGCGAGGACGTCGGTCTCGAAGGCGGCGCGGAGCTCGCCGCCGCCCTGCTGCTGCCCCTGGTTCGTCGTCGGTGGTGCGGCGTAGCTCTCCTTCGC
>JAKLHH010001354.1 GCA_022710245.1 Myxococcota bacterium | reverse complement strand
CGAGCTCAGCCTCTTCAACCTGCAGCAGGCCGGCTACGAGGCCGAGGGCGTCGCCGACGGCGCCCAGGCCATCGCCGCCTTCACCGCCGAGCGCCACGCGCTGGTCGTCACCGACCTCCGCATGCCGCGCGCCTCCGGGCTGGAGGTCCTCGCGCACATCAAGCGCGAGGCGCCGGAGGTGCCGGTGCTGGTCATCACCGCGCACGGGAGCGTCGAGGCCGCGGTGCAGGCCATGCGCGCCGGCGCCTACGACTTCCTGGAGAAGCCCTTCGGCCGCGACGAGCTCCTCCTCTCCATCGAGCGGGCGCTCGAGCGGCGCCACCTGGCGCTGGAGAACCGCGCGCTGCGCCTGCGCGCGAGCGGGGTCGAGCGGGAGGTCATCGGCGCCTCGCCCGCGATGCAGCAGCTGCTGCGCACGGTGGACCGGGTGGCGCGCAGCGAGGCCTCGGTGCTGATCGCCGGCGAGAGCGGGACCGGCAAGGAGCTGGTGGCGCGGCGCCTCCACGCGCGGAGCGCCCGCGCCGACGGGCCCTTCGTCGCGGTGAACTGCGCGGCGATCCCGGACGCGCTCCTCGAGTCGGAGCTCTTCGGCCACGAGAAGGGGGCCTACACCGGCGCGGCGCGCTCGCGGCTCGGCCGCTTCCGGCGGGCGGAGGGCGGGACCGTCTTCCTCGACGAGGTGGGCGAGCTGCCGCTGCCGCTGCAGGGCAAGCTCCTCCGCGCGCTGCAGGAGCGCATGGTCGATGTCGTCGGCGCCGATCAGCCGGTCGCGGTGGACGTCCGCGTGATCGCCGCCTCGCACCAGGACCTGCGCGCGCAGATCGCGGCCGGGAGCTTCCGCGAGGACCTCTTCTACCGGCTCAACGTGGTCGAGCTGCAGGTCCCGCCGCTCCGGGAGCGCCTCGACGACCTCGAGGTGCTGGCGCGGCACTTCGTCGCGCGCGCGGCGCCCGATCGCGACCTGGCGCTCCCCGACGAGCTCCTCGCCGAGCTCCGGCGCTACCGCTGGCCGGGCAACGTGCGCGAGCTGGAGAACACCTGCGAGCGCCTGGTCATCCTCTGCGACGGCGACGCGCTCCGCGCCGAGGACCTCCCACCCTCGCTGCGGCAGGCGGCGCCGCCCCCGGCCGCGGCCGGCGCGTCGGAGCCCGGCGGCGAGTGGCCGCCCCTGCCCGAGGGAGGCCTCTCGCTCGTCGACCTCGAGCGGCGCGTCATCGAGCGCGCGCTGCAGCTGAAGGGCGGCAACGTCTCCCAGACCGCCGCGTACCTCCGGATCCCCCGCCATGTCCTCGCCTACCGGATCGAGAAGTACGGCCTGCGGCGCTGAGCGCGGCGGGTCGGTCGGCGCGGCCGGGGTGCAGCCACGCGTGCGCGCGCTGCTCTCGGCGACGATGCTGCTCGCCGTCTGGCTGCCGCTGACCGTGATCACCGTCCTCCACTACGTCACCGGGCCCGAGCTGCACTGGTTCCACGACGTCCTGCGCCGCCTCTACTACCTGCCGATCATCGTCGCCGCCTTCTCCTGCGGGCTGCGCGGCGGGCTCCTCGCGGCGGGGATCGCCTCCCTCGCCTACGCGCCGCACGCCTTCACCCACCTCGCGCACCAGGATCCGGCGATGACGCTGGAGAAGGTGCTCGAGCTCGTCATCTACCTCCTCACCGGCGCGGTGGCCGGGGTGCTGGTCGACCGCGAGCGGAGCAAGCACGACCAGCTGGTGGTCACCGCGGCGCGCCTCGGCGAGGCGCTCGAGGAGCAGCGCCGCACGGCCGATCAGCTGGTCCGGGCCGGCCGCCTCGCCGCGCTCGGCGAGCTCGTCGCCGGCATCGCCCACGAGATCAAGAACCCGCTCCACGCCCTGCGCGGCACCGCAGAGGTGGTGGACGCCGTGGTCCCGCGCGAGGCGCCGCAGCACCGCATGTGGCAGCTGCACCTCGGCGAGCTCGCGCGGCTGGAGACCGTCGCCGAGCGCTTCCTCTCCTTCGCGCGACCGGCGCCGCTCGAGCGCCGTCCGGTGGAGCTCGGCGCGGTCCTCGAGCGGACCCGCGACCTCCTCGCCGCCCAGGCCCGCAAGCAGGGGGTCGAGCTCGAGCTCGCGCCCGCGCCGGGGGGCGGCCCCGTGCAAGCCGACGAGCAGCAGCTGACCCAGGTGCTGCTCAACATCGCGCTCAACGCGCTGCAGGCGATCGGCGAGCGCGGCGGTCGGCTCCGCTTCGCGCTCGGCGAGGCGCGGCGGGGCGAGCGCGACTACGCGGTGGTCGAGGTGGCCAACGACGGGCCGCCG
>JAKLHH010001353.1 GCA_022710245.1 Myxococcota bacterium | reverse complement strand
CCGAGAACGTCCGCCTCGGAATCCGTCTGGGACTCTTCCGCGAGGACCTGGACCCGCTGATCGCCGCCTACGCCCACATCGGCATGGTCGAGCGAGTCCTCCTCGAGTCCCTCTTCGACCGCTCCTTTCCCGCGGCGCCGGACCTCGCCCGCCAGCTGGTGCAGCTCGCCTATAGCGGTCTGCGGCCGCCCGCCACGGGGAGCGAGTGAGGCGGCCGCTCCTCATCGCGCTCGCTGTCCTGGGCCTCGCCGGCTGCGGTGACGAGGCCGTCGGGCCCCGCCTGCTGGCGCTGCTGCCCGATCGCGGCGCGCCCGGCCTCGCCGTGGACCTGGTGGGCGAGCGGCTGGCGGGAGCGAGCGTCGCGGTCAGCTTCGGGACCACGCCGGCTCCGGTCGTGCAGCTCGAGGAGCGGCGAGCACGGGTGCAGGTCCCGACCCGCTCCGCGGGGGCGACCACGGTGGTGATCACCGTCGATGGACGGCCCTCGGCGCCGCTCACCTTCACGGTCGACGGCAGCCCGGACAGCGGCACCTGAGCCGACGCCTCACCACCAGGTAACTCGGAGCGCTAGCGGAGCTTGGCGGGGCTGAGCTTGAAGGAGTAGCCGCGAGTGACCTTGCGCATGATGCGCGTGTGCAGCGTCATGTAGCCGCCCTTGCGGATGATGACGTCCCAGGGCGTGCTGCCGCGCTGGGCGCTCAGCCCGAGCGGGGTGGTGCCGAGGAGCTTGCCCCCGTAATAGACGCTGGCGCCCTTGGGCGAGGTGCTGATGGAGATCGAGATGTTGCCCTTGCGCGAGCGGTCCTCTGCCTCGCGCTTGTCCCGCAGGCGCACGGAGGCGAGGGCAGGCAGCTTCGCGCGTGGAATCACGACCGGCAGCCGCGAGAAGGGATCGCCCGGCTGGGAGGTCGCGCCGGCCTTGGCGGGCTCGGTGGCGGCCGGCTCGGCCTTGGGATCGGTCTTGGCGGGAGCGCTGGCCGGGCCCTTCTTCGCCGCCGGAGCGGGCGAGTCGTCCGCGTCGTCAT
This sequence comes from Myxococcota bacterium, assembly GCA_022710245.1. The sequence continues at coordinate 1,259 of JAKLHH010001353.1, read as the reverse complement.
CCTCCTCGGCGAGCGCGGGGAGCCCGAGGCCGAGGAGCAGGAGCAAGGGGAGCGCTAGGCGAAGCATGGCGGTATTCAGTCACAGCGATGCGGCGCTGTCAACGCGGTGCCCTCGGTGCCCTCGTTGGTTCTGATCCAGTTACGTCGCGCCGGCGAGGGAGCTCCCCCCTACGGAGTAACTACTCCTCCGCTTCGCGGGAGGTCTGGCGGAGCGTGACCTGGACGGCCCGCGGGGTGATGCGGAGCTCGGGACGCATCCCGGAGCTGACCAGCACGCGGAGGTGGGTGCCCCCGTCCGGCCGCTTGCGGACCCAGAGGCTGCGGAACCCGGCGCGCTGCACCCGGTAGTCGCCCCAGCTGACGCGCGGCAGGCCGGCAGGCAGGTTGATCGCCACCCCATCCGGGTTGGCGAGCGGGTAGTGCTGGGCGCCTGCGACGGAGCCGCGAAGCGAGACGAGCAGCGTGCCTCGCGCCTCGTCGAGGGTCACGCCCGCGGGCAAGCTCGTGCCTGGCGTCGAGTCTGGTGCGGTCCTCGGCGCGGCCGGCGGCTCGCTCTGCTTGGCCGCGTCAGCGTTGGCCTCGTCGGCTTTGGCCTCGTTGGCCTTCTCGTCAGCGTTGGCCTCGTCGGCCTCGTCCGGGGAGGCAGCCGGCTCCGGCGCCGCCGCAGCGGGGGCCGCGAGCTCCGCGGCGGGCTTGCCGAGGGGCGCGTTGGCCTCGGCGCGAGCTGGCCGCGGGGCCTCGAGCGATTTCGCCCTGCTCGCCTCCTTCGGAGGCTCCGCGATGGAGGGCGAAATCACCGCCAGGCTCCCTGGTCGCGGCTCGATGCCGCGGGCCCAGGGCAGGAGCCGGTCACTCACCCGCTCCCAGAGCTTCGTGTAGCTCATCGAGGCCACCGTCAGCCCGCCCATGACGAGGACGAGCAGCCAGAGCCAGAGGTGCCGGCGCCGTCGACGCGCGGGCCGCGCCCCCGGCACTGCGTCCGAGCGCAGCTGCCAGTTGCTCGGGTCATGAGCCATCAGACCCCAGTCCGCGGCGGTCCGGGAGCCCTCCTCGGGGGTCGGCTCCTCGTCGGTGGTGATGGTGAGCTCTGGATCTGTCTCGACCACCAGCTCCTCGGAGGTGACCGAGGGCTCGAGCGGGATGCTGGGCGAGGGCAGGGCGCGCGCCGTGATCGCTCCGGAGACGGAGGGCTGCTCGGGCTCGGGGACGGGGCGCAGCTCGTAGACCTCCTCCCCGGGCACCGGCTCGGCGGCCTCGAT
>JAKLHH010001352.1 GCA_022710245.1 Myxococcota bacterium | reverse complement strand
CTGCCTCGTCGACAGCACCTGCAAGGTCGCGCAGGTCATCACCCAGAGCGCGTGCGGCCCCAGCGCCTACTGCGACTTCGGCGAGTGCGTCCCCATCGGCTCCTCGCCCCTGAGCACGCAGTGCAAGCACCACAACGACTGCCCGGTCGGGCAGATCTGCGACCTGGGCAAGTGCCTCTACGACTTCTATCACCCCAAGTGCCCCTGAGGTGATGGCGAGGCGAGCGCGGGATCACTCGGCCGCGAAGACGCGTGTCGGCCAGACCCTCCCCTCGCGCAGCTCGCCCAGCGCGACGAGGCTGCCCCCGGCCCGGAGGCGAAGCACCTGGCCCGCAGGCGCCGCGCCGTCGACCGGCTGCCCCTGCCGCACGCGACGGACAGCGTCGGCATCGAGCTCCACCGCGGCCAGGTGCGCGAGCGCCTGGTCCAGCCCGAGGAGGGGCAGCTGCCCTGCCCTCGCCCGCTCTGCCAGCGCGTCGAGGGGCACGGCGCGCCCCAGGTCGAAGGCGCCGCTCCGCGTGCGGCGCAGCGCGGTGAGCACCGCGCCGCAGCCGAGCTGACGGCCCAGGTCGCGGACGATCGAGCGGACGAAGGTCCCCTTGCTGCAGGTCACCTCGAAGGCGAGCTCCGGCGGCTCCCAGGCGGTGAGCGCCAGGCGGTGCACCGTCACCTCGCGCGGCGCGAGCTCCACCTCCTCGCCGCGGCGCGCGCGCTCGTAGGCCCGCTCGCCGCCCTGGCGGATCGCCGAGAACGCGGGCGGCACCTGCTGCTGGACCCCTGTCAGCCCGGCCAGCGCGACCTCCACCGCCTCACGGGTGACCCCGCGAGGGTCCGCCTGGGCGACGACGCGCCCGTCCGTGTCGAGGCTGTCCGTCTCCTGCCCGAGGCGCGCCCGCGCCAGGTACTCCTTGTCCTCGGCGGTGAGGAGGCCGGCGATCTTGGTCGCCTCGCCGACGCAGATGGGGAGCACGCCGGTCGCCAGCGGATCGAGCGTCCCCGTGTGCCCCGCCTTCTTCACCCCGAGGGCGCGGCGCACGACCTGTACCACGTCGAACGAGGTGGGGCCGATGGGCTTGTCGATGACAAGGACGCCCTGCAGTGGAGGTGCGGTCATGAGGGAGGCGTCCTTTCTTGGTCGCGGCCGCTCCGCACGACCCACCCGTGCGGCGCCGCTAGCGGGCGAGGAGGCGCCCGACCTCCGCGAAGAGCCCGGCGCGCACGCGCTCGAAGGGGTCGACAGAGGTGAAGCCAGCCGCGTTCTTGTGCCCACCGCCGCCGAAGCGCTCGGCGAGCCGCGAGACGTCGACGAGCCCGCGCGAGCGGAGGCTGACCCGTACGCCCGCGGGGCCGGGGCGGAAGAGGATCGCCACCTCGACCCCCTCGACGCCGCGCGCGTAGTTGATGAACCCGTCGATCACCTCGGAGGTGCAGCGGGTCTGCTCGAGCATCTCCGGCGTCACCGTGAGCGCCGCGGCGAGGCCGTCAGGGGTGACCTCGAGGGTGCGCAGCACCAGCGCGAGGAGCTCCAGCTCGCAGCGCGGCCGGTCCTCGTAGACGTGCGAGGCGACGCGCCAGGGATCGACGCCGCGGTCGACCAGCGCCGCCGCGACCTGCAGCGCCTCGCCGTTCGCGTTCTGGTAGCGGAACGACCCCGTGTCCGTGAGGATCGAGGTGAACAGCGCCTCGGCGATCTCGCGGGTGATGCGGACGCGGTTGGCCGTGAAGATGCGGTGGAGGATGACGCCGACGGCGCCGGCGGTGGGGTCGCGCACCACCACCTCGCCGAGATCGCCCTCGGTCAGGTGGTGGTCGACGACGACCACGCGGCCGAGGTGCTGCCGCGGGAGCTGCGTCTCGCTGAACATGCGGCTGTCCGAGCAGTCGACGATCAGCGTGGTGTCGAAGGGCTCGTCGGGGAGCTGACGGGTGATGCGCTCGCTGCCGGTGAGGAAGCGGAAGCGGCGGGGCACCGGGTCCGGGTTGTAGGCCACCACCTCGCGCCCGGCGCTGGAGAACGCCAGCAGCGCCGCGACGGTGCAGCCGACGGCGTCCCCGTCCGGGCTCGGGTGCGAGGTGATCAGCAGGCGCCGGCTGGCGCGCAGCGCCTCGGCGACGCGACGCTCAAGGGTGCGGGCCCGGTTCGCCCGCGGCCTCGTCGCTGTCCTGGTGCTGCTCTCGGTCGTCGTCGTGCTCGCCACGGTCGCCTCCCTCGTCGTGCTCGCGCTCGTGCTCGTGGCCCTCGGCAGCCAGCTCGCGCAGGATCTGCTCGACCCGCGCGCCGGACT
>JAKLHH010001351.1 GCA_022710245.1 Myxococcota bacterium | reverse complement strand
ATGGGGGCGAGTCGAGCTGAACCGTGGACGTCGAGGGATGCTGCGGGGCGGTGGCGGGGGAGGATCTGGCTAGTGATAGACCCTGATCCAGATCCGCAGGATTGGATCGAAGAACCAGTGGAAGGGCGAAGGTTCGACTCCACCTGCTCTGATCCGCGCTCTCACTCTCATCTCGACCTCCTTCGTCAGGCCCCCAGCGTACCATAGCCAGGGCGCCAGCCGGTCGTCAAGCGCGGCGGAGCCACGGGCGCTCGCTCCCCGATGCCTTGTGGCCCACCCGGGCCCCCGCTATCCTTCCTGCCCTTGCAGGAGCAGGCCATGAGCGAGATCCCCAGTTTTCGCAGCGCACGCCGCGTCGTCGTCAAGGTCGGCTCCGCCGTGCTCTCCAGCGCGGACGGCCGCGGCCACAACCGCAGGGTGATGGCCGCGCTCGCCCAGCAGATCGCCGCGCTCCGCGCCGAGGGGCGCGAGGTGGTGCTCGTCTCCTCGGGCGCCATCCTGGCGGGCGCGCAGGCGCTCGGCGAGCCGCTGCCCATCAAGCACGTGGGGCTGAAGCAGGCGCTCGCCGCGCTCGGCCAGGTGCAGCTCATGCGGCGCTGGACGGACATCTTCTCCTGGCACGAGCTCCACGTCGCGCAGGTGCTGCTCACCCGCGACGACGTGGGTCACCGCCACCGCTTCATCAACGCGCGGCGGACGCTGACCCACCTCCTCGAGCGCGGGGTCCTGCCCATCATCAACGAGAACGACACGGTGATGGTCGAGGAGATCAAGCTCGGCGACAACGACCAGCTCTCGGCGCTGGTGACCAACATGGTCACCGCCGACCTGCTGGTGCTCCTCACCGAGGTCGACGGGCTCTACACCGCCGATCCGCGGCGGAGCCCCGAGGCGAAGCTGATCCCGCTCGTCGAGCGGATCACGCCCGAGCTGCAGGAGCTCGCCGGCGACGGCGGACCGGCGGGCCGAGGCGGGATGCGCTCCAAGCTGGAGGCCGCGCGCCAGGCCGGGCTCTTCGGCGTACCCACCGTGATCGCCAGCGGTCGCGCGCCGGCGGTGCTCGAGCGGATCCTCCGCGGCGAGCCGGTCGGCACGGTGGTGCTGCCGGCCGCCGAGCGGCTCGACAGCCGCAAGCACTGGATCGCCTTCTCGCACCCGCCCACCGGGCGCCTCCTCCTCGACGAGGGCGCGGCGCGCGCGGTGCGCAGCCAGGGCAAGAGCCTGCTCCCCTCGGGCATCGTCGGCGTCGAGGGGAGCTTCGAGGTGGGCGATCTGGTGCAGCTCGTCGCGCCGGACGGGCGCGCCCTCGGCCGCGGCATCACCTACTACAGCGCGCAGGAGATCGCCGCCATCAAGGGGCTGCAGTCGAGCGAGATCGAGGCCACGATCGGCTACAAGAGCGCCGACGAGGTCATCCACCGCGACCACCTGGTCGTGGACAGCCAGTGAGGGAGCGAGCCATGGGAGCAGACGTACGCGCGCTCGCCGCGCGCGCGAAGGCGGCGGCGGCCGGGCTGGCGCGGGCCGGCACCCGGCAGAAGAACGAGGCGCTCCTCGGAATGGCCGCGCGGCTGGAGGGCGGGCGCGCGGCCCTCGAGGAGGCGAACCGGCGCGACCTCGAGGCGGGCCGGCGAGCAGGGCTCTCGGCGGCCATGCTCGATCGGCTCGCCCTCGACGAGCGCCGCGTACGGGCGATGGCCGAGGCGCTGCGCGAGGTGGCCGCGCTGCCGGATCCGGTCGGCGAGCTGACCGACCTCGTGCGGCGGCCGTCGGGGATCCGGGTGGGCCGAATGCGGATCCCGCTCGGCGTGGTGGCGATCATCTACGAGGCGCGGCCGAACGTGACCTCCGACGCGGCCGGGCTCTGCCTGAAGAGCGGCAACGCGGTCATCCTCCGCGGCGGCTCCGAGGCGATCGCCTCGAACCGCGCCATCGCCGGGCTGCTCCGCGAGGCGGCGACGGCCGCCGGGCTGCCGGCGGACGCGATCTGCCTGGTGGAGGACACGGACCGCGCCGTGGTGAAGGAGCTCCTCACGCTCGAGGAGCTGATCGACGTGGTCATCCCGCGAGGAGGGGAGGGGCTGATCCGCTTCGTCGCCGAGTCCTCGCGGATCCCGGTCATCAAGCACTACAAGGGCACCTGCCACGTCTACGTCGACGCGGCGGCCGACGTGGAGATGGCGGTGGCGATCACGGTCAACGCGAAGGCGCAGCGGCCGGGGGTCTGCAACGCGGCCGAGACGCTCCTCGTGCACCAGGCGATCGCGCCGCGGTTCCTGCCGGTCG
>JAKLHH010001350.1 GCA_022710245.1 Myxococcota bacterium | reverse complement strand
TGTAGTTGTTGTGCTCGTCGACGATCGGCCGACCCGCGTTCAGCGGATCGGTCCTCAGCGCCTCGCGCTGACTCTCCTTCCTCCCCGAACTGTGCAGGACTTGCCGGCCACCGCGACCGGCCATTGTTGCCGTCCGTCCTGCACGGCCGCGCGTAAGCTGTTGTGATCAGAAGCAGCTGCGCCTGGCATCCCGGCTGCACAAGCTCCCGACCGCACCGTTCCCATTGTAGCCCCTGGTAGGCTTGTGTAGGATGCGCCCGGACGGGAGGTCACATGGTCGAGGCTGGCGTTCGTCTCCTCATCTGCTGCTCGCTGCTCTTCACCCCGCTCCCCGCTCTCGCCGAAGACACGGCGCTCGCCAAGCAGTACTACAAGCTCGGCGAGGAGCTCTACACGCGCGCCGACTACGCGGGCGCCCTCAACCAGTTCAAGCAGGCCTACGCGCACTCGCGCCGCCCGGCGCTCCTCTACAACATGGCGCGCTGTCGCGAGATGCTCGGCCAGCACGAGGACGCGATCGACCTCTACACGCAGTACCTCCGATCCAAGCCGCAGCACTCCGCCACGATCGAGGCGCGCATCATCAACCTGCGCGAGCTGGTGAAGCAGCGCCAGGCGCCGAGCACCATGCAGGCCCCGCCGCACTCGACGCCCTCGACGCCCCAGACCGGCCAGGACGCGCTCGTCAGCACGACGCGAAGCCTTGCCCCCACCGACTCCAGGGACGCGGCCACACGTCGACGGAAGACGATCCTCGGCGCTGTCGCTGCCGCCACCGGCGCCGCGCTGGTCATCACCGGCGCGACCCTCCTCGGCGTCGGCAGGCGTGATGGCACCAGCGCGCACGACAGCTACCTGCAGGCGACGGACCCACAGGAGATCGCCCGGCTGCACGGCGACGTGCACTCAGCGAACACCAAGATCGTCGCGGGCTACGTCCTGCTCGGCGCCTCGGCCGCGGCGCTGGGCTACTCACTCTACGAGCTCCTCACCCGGCCGTCGGTCGAGGAGACCAGGCACACAGCACGAGCGACGGTGGCGCCTCTCGAGCGGGGCGCCCTCTTCTCGGTGGCGGGACGCTTCTAGTCGACCGTGACCGTGACCGCGTCATCGCGACCGTGGTCGCATCATCGACTCGGCGTCGACTGTGATCGACCTTGCCGGAGGTGGAAGGTGGAGAAGATGGCCATGGCAGCTCAGTCCCGATGGCTCCTCGCGCTCGCGCTGCTGTTCGGCACCGGCGCCTGCGAGCTCCCCTACGACAACGACCACGACCCGCTGCGCTGCGATCCGCGCTGCCCGGAGGACCAGGTCTGTTTCCGCGCGCAGTGCGTCGCCCGTGGGGACGCGGCGGCCGTCGGGCTGGAGGTCGGCCCGAAGGCCGAGGGGCCCTCGCACCCCACCGCGACCGGCGACGGCGCGCCCGGCGATCAGCTCGCCGGCGCCGACGTCGGAGCGCACGCCGACGCTGGAGCACGTGAGGCAGGCCTCGCGGACGCACGTCCGGACGCCAGCAAGGACATGAGCCCGGCCTGCGCGGGCTGCCCGCACGGGTGCTGCGCGGGCGCGTGCTGCCCGCAGTGCGCTCCGGGCGTCGAGTGCTGCACCGCGGCCGGGACCTTCGCTGGGACGGCGGCGCTCTGCGGCTCGGCGAGCCATGAGTACCGGTGCGCTGGCTCCGGCTGCGCCGCGATCCGGCAGCGACGCACGCTGAGGAGTCGCTGCAGCGCCGGCGCAGCGACCTGCAACACCGCCGACGTGGCGGTCGTCGCCGACTGGGCAGACTTCGACTGCGGCGCCTCGACGCTGCCTGACTCCGACTACTGCAAGGGCAGCGCTCCCAGCGCGATCTGCGAGAAGGCCGTGCCGACGCTGGGCGCCGCCTGTGGCGGCTGCGGCGGCAAGGTCCAGTGCGACGGCTCCTGCTCCGTCGCCACACCCTCGAACCTCGGCGCCTCCTGCGGCAGCTGCGGCGGCACCGTCCAGTGTAGCGGCGCCTGCTCCGTCGCCACACCCTCCAACTTCGGCGCCGCCTGCGGCGGCTGCGGCGGCACCGTCCAGTGCAGTGGCTCCTGCTCCGTCGCCACACCCTCGAACCTCGGCGCCTCCTGCGGCAGCTGCGGCGGCACCGTCCAGTGTAGCGGCTCCTGCTCCGTCGCCACGCCCTCCAACCTCGGCGCCTCCTGCGGCAGCTGCGGCGGCACCGTCCAGTGCAGCGGCGCCTGCTCCGTCGCCACACCCTCGAACCTCGGCGCCTCCTGCGGCAGCTGCGGCGGCACCGTCCAG
>JAKLHH010000135.1 GCA_022710245.1 Myxococcota bacterium | reverse complement strand
CCCTGCAGCCGATCGATCGGGTGGCTGGCGATCAGCCGGGTCGCGTCGCGGCGGGGCGCTCAAGCGCCCTGCAGCCGGTCGATCGGGTGGCTGGCGATCAGCCGGGTCGCGTCGCGGCGGGGCGCTCAAGCGTCCTGCAGCCGGTCGATCTGGTGGCGCGCGATCAGCTGGGTCAGGTAGCGACGGGAGACGCCGGCGAGCTGCGCGGCCCGCGTCACGTTGCCGCCCGCGTGGCGCAGCACCTCCTCGAGGTAGCGCCGCTCGAAGTGGTCGAGCACCTGCTCGCGTGCGGCGCTGAAGGGGATCGGTCCTTCGCCGCGCGCGGCGCCCCGCACGGCGGTCGGCAGCGCTTCGTCCGCTGGCAGCACGGCCAGGCGCTCGATCATGTTGCGGAGCTCGCGCACGTTGCCCGGCCAGGAGTAGCTCTGCAGCAGCGCGAGCATCCCCGGGAGCTGCTCGCGCACGCTCGCGGGCTGGCCGAGCGCCGCCGAGAGGTGGTCGAGGAGCAGCGGGAGGTCGTCCTGCCGCTCGCGCAGCGGCGGGACCCGCACCCGCACCACCGCGAGCCGGTAGAAGAGGTCGCGCCGGAGCTCGCCGCTGACCAGCAGGCGATCGAGGTCACGGCAAGTCGCCGCCACGATGCGGGCGTCGGAGGTGCGCAGGCGGGTCTCCCCCACCCGCGCGAATTGCCGCCGCTCGACGACGCGCAGCAGCTTGGGCTGCAGCGCGGGGCTGAGCTCGCCGATCTCGTCCAGGAAGAGCGTCCCGCCGTGGGCCAGCTCCACCGCGCCGCGCCGGTCGGCCACGGCGCCGGTGAAGGCCCCCCGCACGTGGCCGAAGAGCTCGCTCTCCAGGAGCTGCGGGGCGATCGCGCCGCAGTCGACGGTGACGAAGGGGCCCTGCGCCTTCGGGCTGGCCTGGTGGAGCGCCTCGGCCAGCGCGCCCTTGCCGGTGCCCGTCTCGCCCTCGAGGAGCACCGAGGAGCCCGTGCGGGCCGCGGCCTCGAGAGAGGCGAAGACACGGCGCATCGCCAGCGAGCTGCCGAGCACCTGCCCGAAGCGGCCCTCGGGGCTGAGCGGCACCTCCTCCACGGTCCCCAGCGCGCGCACCTCGAGGCGCACGCCACCGACGGTGAGCACCAGGCCCGGCGCGAGGAAGACCCGATCCACGCGGAAGCGCCCCAGCAGCAGGCCGTTGAGGCTGCCCAGGTCCCGGGCCAGGTAGCCCTCGGGCTGGAGCACGATCTCCACGTGGCGCGAGGAGGCCATCGGCTGATCGAGCACCAGGTCGCAGGACTCGTGGCGGCCGATGACGAAGGGCGTGCGCGCGATCGGCACCAGGCGGCCTGCCCCCTCTCCGTCGAGCACCACCAGCGCGGCGCCGCGCAGGGTCAGGCTGGTCACCACGCCCGATGCTGCGCGCGTCATCGTCACCAGGGGGTCGGCCTCGAGCGTCATCGGCATCAGTATACTCCGGACCGCGCTGGCGGCGGGCACCGCGGGCGCAGTGACGCAGCCCGGTCCTTAACAGCCCCGGGTGCCTGTGTGAGAATCGCCCCGTGGTCGGCGACGTCGCTCCCGGCGAGCTGCTGGGCAAGTATCGCATCGAGGCCCCCATCGGTCAGGGAGGCTTCAGCACGGTCTTCCGGGCTACGCAGACCGGCCCCGGGGGCTTCAACCGCAGCGTGGCCCTCAAGCTGCTGCGCGGCCAGGACGGTGGCCCCTCGGAGGACCTCGCGTTCTTCTTTCGCGAGGCGCGGGTCATCGCCACCCTCAGCCACCGCAACGTGGTGCAGGTCTTCGAGCTCGCGAGGGAGCGCGGCCTTTACTTCCTGGTGATGGAGCTCGTCGAGGGGGCCACCCTCACCCGCCTGCTGCGCCGGGGACCGCTCGCGCCGCACCTGGCCACCGGCATCGCCATGGAGGTGAGCCGCGCGCTCGCCTACGCCCACGCCCGCGGGGTCATCCACCGGGACATCAAGCCCTCCAATATCCTCGTCAGCGCCCAGGGGGACGTGAAGGTCGCCGACTTCGGTCTGGCCAAGATCGTCGGCACGGCCCAGCTCTCCGCGCTCGGCGCGGTGATGGGCACCCCGAGCTACATGAGCCCCGAGCAGCGCGCCGGCCTGCCGGCCACGCCGAGGAGCGACGTCTACTCGCTCGCGGTGCTGCTGCTGCGGATGTGCGCCGACGAGCTCCCGACGCCGTCGGGGGAAGGCGTGCTGTCGAGCGACCGCGCTGTCCTCGCTCCGCCGCCGCTGCGGGCGCTGATCGCGCGGGGGCTCGCTGCCGAGCCCTGGGAGCGCCTCCACTCGAGCGAGCTCGCGGAGGCCCTGCAGCAGGCGCTGGCCGAGCTCGCCAGCGGCGAGCGCATCGCCCGCCTGGCCGACGAGCTCGCGCAGGTGGTGCGGGGCGTCCAGCAGGAGACTGCGGCCCCGCCCGCGCGCGAGGGCAACACCGTGCCCGCAGCCGCCGAGCGCGCCTTCGCGCCCGCGGTGCTGGCCCGGCCAGCGCCCGCCGGCGAGCTGCCCGTGCAGGAGTCGACGGTGCCCGGACCGGCCCCCGGGGGCGAGCCCACGGTCCCGCGGGCTGCAGGGGACGGGTCGACGACGGGACGGGCGCCCGCGGCGGCCCCGCCCCGCCGTACCTGGGCCCGCGGCGCGACCACCAGGGCGGGCGCGCTCCTCGCGGCGGGCGCGCTCGTCGTCGTCGTGCTGGCTCTGCTCGGCGTCTGGCTCCTGCGCCGGCCTGGCGACCTGCGGGGGGCGGCGCCGCGCGTCGTCGACCTCCGGGTCGTGCCCGACCTCCGCGCCGCGCCGCCAGCCCCCGAGGCCCGGCTCCAGCGCTCGCGCGACGGCGGCTCCCTCGAGGCTGGCACCGACGCCGTTCGCACCTCCGCCCCTCCCGCGCCGCGCCGCACGAGCAGGCCCTGGCGGGCGCCGAGGAGCGGCAGCCACAAGGCGCCGCCGGCCGCGGACGGCGCCCTCACCGTGAACAGCGATCCGTGGTCGGTGGTCTTCCTCGACGGGCGCAAGCTCGGCATGACGCCCCTCTACCGGGTCCGCGTCCCCGCCGGCTCGCACCGGCTCAAGCTGGTGCCAGCCGAGGGCAACCCGCTGGTCCGGCAGGTCGAGGTGGCGCCCGGCGAGCACAGCAACCTCGGGATGATCCTGCTGCACTGACACGCGGTCAGTTCGACTTGTAGAGCGCGACGGCGCTCCTGGCGAGGATGCCGGGCTTGCTCCCCTCGAGCTCCCTCACCAGGTACCACTGGTCGTCGGGGTACTTGCTGCGAGGGCGGCGGGCGAGGTTCACCAGCGTCACCTGGTGGCTGTTCGAGACCTCCACCAGGGCGCGCCCCACGTCGGTGAAGGCCAGGCCCTCCATCCCGTAGAGCCCGATGTTGGTCGACCCGTAGATGCCGAGGACGATCGGGATGGTCCCCGCGGGGTACTGGTCATCCTTGCTCTCGTCGGGCAGGAACTCGTTCTTGCCCGCGAAGAGGGTGACGTTGGCGCTGTCCCGGATCTCGAACATCGGGTTGCCCCTCGGCTTCAGGTACTGGACGTGGGTGCCGTAGAAGGTCAGCGGCTCGCTGGTGCCCTCGACGGAGACGTGCCGCGCCCCGGCCGCCTGGACCCCCCAGTAGCCCTCGCCGTTGGTCTGCCCGTACCAGCGCCCGCCGCCGCCGCCGCGGATCACCACGCGCTTGCGGGCCACCGTCGTGCCCTCGTCAGCGGGTCGCTGGCCGACGCCGACGCCGTCGACCACGGAGGCGCGTCCGTGCTGCCAGAGGATGGCGTAGACGGTGCCGCTGCTCGAGGAGACGCCGAGGTTGCTCGCCGCCGCCTGGCCGGTCGCCAGGTCCGTCGTCGCCAGGATCGGCGTCTGCGCCGTCGGCTTCCAGCTCGAGCTGGTCACCAGGGAGACCAGCGACCGCGCCACGCCGCAGAGCTGCGTCTTCTCCTCCAGCGTGATGGTGCCGCTCACCTTGTAGCTGCCCTTCGGCAGGAGCAGCTTGTTCTTGCCGCTCTGCTTCGCGCTCGCGATGGCTTGCCGCAGCGCCGAGGTGTCGTCGGCGACGCCGTCCCCCCTGGCCCCCGCCTGCTTCACGTTGAGCAGCGCGGGGTCCTCCACGTCGCAGAGCTGCTGCGGCAGCACGTGACGCGAGATCAGGTCGGCCGGCGCGGCCGCCACGGTCGTCGTGACCTGCTGGCTCTTGCTCGTCGAGACGGCGCCGTTCAGGTAGGTGCCGTCCGTCTTCACCCCCTTGATCAGCTTCGCCTGGTCACCGAAGCGGGCCTTGTAGTCGCCGGCGAACGAGTACTCGTCGACGCGGTAGACGCTGGCGGCGTCAGGCACGGTGAGCACGGAGCCGCTGGTGGTGTGCCTGGCCACGGTCTTCGCGCCGCGCACGTGGACGTTCTTCAGGTAGAGGGAGTGGTCGGTGTTCTCCAGCAGCGGCTGGCCGCCGTCGCTCTCCGCGCGCAGCACGCCGTCGACGAGGGAGACGTGCGGACCGCGGTTCGAGGAGCCGCCGAGCGAGAGGATCGGGCCCGTGGGAGCGCTGAGGTCGAAGCCGACGATGGAGAGCGGGGACCAGTTGCTGAAGTAGATCGGCGCCGCCTCCTGGCCGGAGAGCTTGAGCCCCACGATGAGCTGCGAGCCGTCGCGGGCGCGGGGCACGTAGAGCCCGTGCTTGCCCCCGACGACCTCGAGGTCCATGGTGATGCCGCCGCTGCCGATCAGCTCGTAGATCCCCGCGAAGGCCCCGCGCGCGTCGATGTGCACGTCCTCGGTGCGGGCCCCCTCGGCGCCCCAGTGGCGGATGCCGACGGCGCCCGGGTTCTTGCCGAGCACGAGGTCGAGGTGCTTGACCTCGTTGCGGTAGGTGCGCGAGCCGTCGGAGAGCTCCGGCTCGCCCGGGCAGGTCACGCTCTCCTTCCAGAAGAAGAGCACCGGCTTCAGGCTGGTTCGCGCGCTCACCGTACAGGTGCTCGTGTTGATGGTCGAGGTGGTCCTGCAGCCGCTCGTGCTCTGCGGGTAGCCCGCGCAGGCGCCGAAGCCCGCGGCGCCGTCCTTGAGCTTGATCACCGGCCGCGGTCCGTGCTTGGAGCCGAGGAGCACGAAGGTGTTCCCGGTGCCCGCGTTCTCGTTGGTGAGGACCTGCTTCATCTCGATGGTGTCGGAGACCAGGTAGGTCCCGCTCGGGAAGAACGTCACCAGGCGCTGCGCGCTGGCCGCCGTGACGGCCTGCCGGATCGCCTGCGTCGAGTCCTTGACGCCGGTCGGGTCCGCGCCGAAGTCGAGCACGCTCACCATGCCAAGCTCGGCGAGGTCCAGGGTGGCTGGCGGCGGGGTGGCGCCGAGCTGGAGGGGGAGGGTCGCCGGCACCCGGCTCGGGCCCACGAAGACCCGGGCCGCGGTCGGCGCGGAGAGATCGAAGACCAGCGTGTCGCTGGCGGGGCTGAAGTTGTAGTCGAAGCCATCCTGCCAGCCCTGCGAGACCGTCAGGTCGAAGCTCCTCCGGGCTCCGTCCTGCGTCACGGAGTCGCCGCTCTCGAGACTGACGGCGGCGAAGGCCGTGATCCCCTCCGAGGTGATGCTGCCCGAGTAGCGCACTGCGTCCTTGCCGCCGGCGGTGAAGCGGACGTGCCAGGCGCTGCTGCCGCAGTCCTGCCAGAGGAAGACGGCGGCCTCGTGGGCAGCGTCGAAGCTCGGCGCTCCGCAGCTCCCGGCCGTGACCTGACGGAGGCCATCGTCGGTCGCCTCCGGTGCGCAGGCGCAGAAGAGCAGCAGCGTGACCACGACACCATGAGACCAGCGGGCAGGCTTCATCGGCAGCGCTCCTTGTTGGTTGGAGACGCAGAACAGCAAGGGGTGTGCCCGCGGCGACCTCTCGCCGTCACGGCAGGTTGAGCGACCGACCCCGCCGCTCCGCGGGGCGCTCCGGGGTGGGCGCCGCTCCTCGGTGAGAACGATCGTCTCTCACTCCTGCCGCGCCGCGACCCTCTGCTGTGCAACCATGCTGCACGCTGGCGCTGTGCAACGCCTCTTCACAGCCTCCGTGGATGCTGGACCGAGACCCGAGGGAGGTAGCGGATGAGCGGACACGACTACGGCGCCTCCATCCCTCGCTGGCGATGGATCCAGGTGCACCACCGCCTGGTGCAGCGGATGATCGTCCGCTACGCCAGCCGCCTGGTGCCGATCCACCTCGGCATCGATCCGGTGCAGGGCTTCGACCCCAGCTGCGCCGTGCACCCCAACCCCAGCGGCTACAAGCAGCTCGCGCAGGCGATGCACGACGCGCTCGCGTTCCGCTTCCAGACCCCCTGACAGCCCCGAGCGCGACGCCGCGCGGCAGCGTCAGTCGCGCAGGTAGTGGCAGGTGTAGCCGCCCGGGTTCTTCTGCAGGTAGTCCTGGTGGTACTCCTCGGCCGGGTAGAACGTCGAGGCCGGGACGAGCTCGGTGACGATCGTGCCGCGCCACTTGCCCGAGGCCTGGACGCGCGCCTTCACCTCCTCGGCGATCCGGCGCTGCTCGTCGTCGTGATAGAAGATCGCGGAGCGGTACTGGGTGCCGCGGTCTCCGCCCTGGCGGTTCGGCGTGGTCGGGTCGTGCAGCCGGAAGAAGTAGGCGAGCAGGTCAGCGTAGCTGACCCGCGCCGGGTCGAAGACGATCCGGATCGCCTCGGCGTGCCCGCTGGTCCCGCGCTTCACCTGCTCGTAGCTCGGCTGGTCGAGCGTCCCGCCCGTGTAGCCGACGGTCGTCTCGATCACGCCCGGGAGCTGCCGGAAGAGCTCCTGCACTCCCCAGAAGCAGCCGCCGGCCAGGGTGGCCACGGCGCTGTGCTCGGTCTGCATCATCGTCCTCCTGGTGGCGGGCACCGAGGAGCCTGGTGCCGGCGCGCGCGGCGCCGGGCGCAGCGCGAGCGCCGCCAGCGCGACGACGGAGACTGCCGCCACCGCCAGCACGCCGATCCTGGTCGCGGCAGCTGCCCGCCGCCGCTCGACGTGCGGGGCGCCGCTCCGGAGCCTGCGCAGCCTGGGCATCCGTCTCCTCGGGTCCAGACCTCAGTCTGGCCTGCCTCGAGGGGGCGTGCACGTGCGGGGACCGCTGCGAGCGCGCTCGTCCGACGCTGCTACAGGCCGAGGCGGGCGAGCAGGTGGTCGAGGAAGGCAGCCTGGGCGGCGTTGATCTTCCGCCGCGCGGTGGGGAGGTCGAAGAACTCCGCGCGGTCGAGCTCGGGGAACTCCTGCAGGTTGCCCGAGCCGGGAGGCCACTCGAGGGTGAAGGTGTTGCACGCGATCGTCCCCACCTCACGGTCGGCCTCGAACGCCCAGGCGTGGACGATCTTGCCCCCCTTCTGCTTGACCTCACCGAGGGGGATCAGCTCGCCGGCGGGCGCGAAGCCGATCTCCTCCTGGAACTCGCGCTGGGCGGCGGCGAGCGGCCGCTCGCCTTCCTCGAGCTCGCCCTTGGGGATGCTCCAGGCCCCCTCGTCCTTGTGCCGGAAGAAGGGTCCTCCCGGGTGCGCGAGGAACACCTCGAGCGTCCCCGCGCGCCTCCGGTACATCAGCAGTCCGGCGCTCACCTTCTTGCGTGCGGTGGTGGCCATGCTGCCTCCTGGCCGCCGAGCATATCATGGCAGGATCGAGTCGCGGCCCGCGAGGATCGTGGCTCTCGGCTGGACCCGCTGCTCGAGGAGCCGCTGTCAGCGCGCTCAGAGCTTGCCGAAGATCTTCCAGAGCCACGCGTGGAAGGCGTGAAAGCCGGTCGGGCTGGTGTACATCAGGATGCAGGCTCGCTGCACCACGGCGAGACCCTTCTCCTCGGCGAGCTTGAGGGCCTCCTCTGACTGCGAGCCCTGCTGCAGCCAGACGCGGCGGATCCCCAGGCGGGCGCACTCCTCCAGGATCGGGGGGACCTCCGCCGGCCGCACCACGATGATGACGCCGCCGACCGGCTCGGGGAGCTCCGCGAGGCTGCGGTAGCAGCGCTCCCCGGCGACCGTGTCAGCGCCGCGACCGACCGGGAAGACGCGATAGCCGCGCTTGCGGAGCTCGACGAAGGCGAGGTTGGCGAAGCCGCGGGTGGCCGAGATGCCGACCAGCGCGAAGCTCTTCTCGGCGACGAAGGCCGCCTTCAGCGCCGGGATGCCAGCCGGAACCAGGCTCTGGCCCGGCGCGGCGGGCGGGCTGCTGGGAGTGCTCTCCATGCGACGAATATAACGGGTGCATCACCTTCCGGCGAGGGCCGACTGGAGGCTCGTCGTCCGCGGGAGAGGCTCGCGGGAAGGCAGGTCGCCGGGCCAGCCGGGATGTTTTCTGTTCGATTCTGAGAGCTGGATCGCGTTCTCACGGTGAGCGGGATTGCAATTGTTGCAACCCTGTAGGATGGTGTGCGCGGTGGCATCTTGCTTGCTCAGCCCTGGCTCCAGCCAGGGGCTGACTGCTCGATGATTTGCGTGGTGCTGGTGTCGCATGAGGGTCTTGGGTTTCATCTGTGCCGGTGCGTTGCTCACCGGCTGCCTGGTCACGAACCCTGACTACACCCCAGGGGGACCGGATCGATCCCAGGTGGATCGCGTCTCCCCTGGCCGGGACGCTGGTGCAGAGCCCGCCGTCCCCGACGGGCGCTACGCGCTCGACCAGGGGCGTGAGCCGCAGCGGCCGGACCTGCCCGCCAGCGACGAGGCGGGGCTGACCTGCAACGTCGGTGAGACCGTCCATGACGGGCACTGCTACCGGGTGCTGCAGCAGGTGACCGCGCAGCCAGGCGTGACTCAGCCCTACGCCAGCGCGCGCCAGCTCTGCATCACCGAGGGAGGCGCGCCGGTCTCCATCACCAGCGCCGCCGAGCAATCCTTCGTCTTCGGCCTGCTCACGCAGGCGGCGCCGAGCTCCCAGGCCGCCTGGATCGGCCTCCGGCGGGTGGGGCCGGGCAAGCACGACTTCGCCTGGGAGAGCGGCGAGCCGTTCAGCTACTCGGACTGGGCGCCGGGCGAGCCCAGCAACAGCGACGGGGGTGAGGACTGCGGGGTGATCTGGGGGCCCGCTCTGGCAGCGAAGGGGCTCCCTGGCAGGTGGAACGACGCACCCTGCTCCTACGGGCGCGACACCATCATCTGCGAGCGCCTGCCCTAGCAGGCCCGCGGGCCAGCCGCGCCGAAGTTGCCCTGCTCGCGTCCTGCGGACGCTCCGCGATGAAGGGCAACTTCAGTCGACGCGGGTCTGCACCTTGACCTGGACCGGGCGCTCTCCCGAGATGGTGAGCATGACCTTCTCGGGGCCCTTCTCGCCCTTCTTCAGGATCACGCAGAAGTTCTTGTTGGTCGGGTCGTGGGTCGTGCACTCGCGGTCCATGGTGTACCCGCCGCGCCCGAGCGCGCTCTGGTACTCGCGCAGGAGGTCCTCGTGCCCACCCCCGCTGCGGTAGGTGACGGTGAAGCCCTTCTCGTCGGCGCCGGGCATGACCTCGGCGTTGGTGAGGGGGAAGCGCAGGTCGCGCCAGGGCGCCGGGAGCCCGCGGTCGCAGGCGGCGGCGAGCAGCGCGAGCAGCGCCAGGGACGCGAGGACGACTAGCAGGCGAGTGTGCGGTCTCATCGAACCCTCTCCTTGGAGCAGGATGGAGCCCGAGCCTACACCAGCCGCGGCGGTGGGGGCCACGTTGAAGCGTTGCGCGCTGCACGCGCTGCAGCGTTGACACTGGCGGAGCGACTCCGCCAAGCTGGACGGACGGAGGCACGAATGACGCGCTGGCTCTGCCTGCTGGGGGCGGCATCCGTGGTCGCGTGCAGCGAACGCGCCCAACCCGTCGACGGCCCGCTGGTCGACCTGGCCGGCGATGGCGGCGTCGCCGAGGGGCGCCCGGACCTGCGCCGCGACGCGGGCGTCGACCAGCCCACCACCCCCCCCTCACTGGGAGATCGTGCCGGGGGTGAGCTTCGCGGGCGAGTACCACACGATGACGCTCCTCGCCGACGGCGACGTGCTGATCGTCGGCGGGCACAACGCGAACCGGCCCGAGGCGGAGCGTTACCTCGCCGAGGCCTGGCGCTTCAAGGTCGCGACGGCCACCCTGGAGAGCGCCGGCAAGCTCGCCACCGGCCGCTCCATGCACACGGCGACGCGCCTCGCCGACGGACGCGTCCTGGTGGTCGGTGGGGACGGCGCCGCGAGCTACCTCGCCTCCAGCGAGCTCTATGACCCCGGCAAGCCGCCGGCCTCGGCCTGGAGCGCCGGCGGTCCGCTCGACCTCCCGGAGACGCGGTCGGAGCACGCGGCGGTCGCGCTCCCCGACGGGCGCGTGCTCGTCTGCGGCGGCCACGACGGCAACGCGGTGACGAAGACGGTCTTCACCTACGACGGGAAGCTCGGCTACTGGAAGACGATGGGCGCGCCGATGACGACCCCGCGCCGGCTGCACAGCGCCACGCTCCTCGTCGGGGGCAAGGTGCTGCTGGCCGGCGGTCTGACCGACTTCGCGGGCACCCCCACCGGTCTCACCTACGACGACACGCTCGAGCTCGTCGACCTCACCTCGGGCACGGTCTCCCCGGTCGCGACGAAGATGTCCCACGCCAGGGTCGGCCACACCGCGACACGTCTCCTCGACGGCAGGGTGGTCATCGTCGGCGGCTACTGCGGGCCCTACTGCACCGCGGCCGTCGCGCTGGACGACGTCTATGACCCCGCGACCGGCAAGAGCTATCCGCTCAGCCACATGGGGAAGATACCCTCCGGGCACGTCGCCGCGCTGTTCAAGGACGGGCGGCTGGTGATCGTGGGGAGTAACCCCCAGCAGGGAGACAATCAGGCGACCGTCGCCTTCACCCCCGGCGTCGACTCCTGGGAGCCGATGCCGAAGCTCGCGCAGGGCCGCGGACACGCGCAGGCGGTGACGCTCGCCGACGGCAGCGTGCTCGTCGCTGGCGGCACCACGGCCTATGATTCCAGATCTCCTGACATTCAATGGCGAGGAATTGTCCGCTTCGGTGGCTCACGGGACACCGGCGACCGCGTAGTGAAGGCGGAGGCGGGTGCCTGGG
>JAKLHH010001349.1 GCA_022710245.1 Myxococcota bacterium | reverse complement strand
CTTCGCTGCCGCTGCCCTCATCGTCTACATCCTGGTCGTCGTCGCGGTGTTCAAGATCGCCTCCGCGACCGCGCGCACGGCGGAGGTCCTGGCGCGCGTCAACACCAGGATGCGGCTGATCGTCTCCCACCTTGGCATCGACGAGGACCAGGCCGAGCCGCCCTGCGGCGTGTGCCTCGCGTCGGGGAAGGAGGTGCGGCTGATCCGCGCGGGCGCCGAGCTCAAGTGTCCCGTCTGCAAGTTCACGAGAATCGGCTAGCTATCAGCACCGCTGTGAAGCGAAGCGGTGGTGGTCGTCACCTCTCGTTCGAGGGCTCAGCCCGCGGGAGGGGAGGGCCGCAGCGTGAGCGCGCTGCCGAGGCACAGCGCGGCGCAGACGGCCGCCGTCCCGCCGAGCCCGAGCACCGGGAGCGCGAGCGCGGTCGCGAGGAGCGAGCCGGCCGCGGCGCCGGCGAGGTCCCAGGCGTAGGCGCGCGCGGGCGCGGCCGGGCCGTGCCTCGCGGCGAGCGCGGCCGTGGCCGGTGCATAGCAGGCGCCGACCGAGGCCCCGACGAGGAGCAGATCCGCGATGCAGACCGCGAGCGCGGCACCCGGCGCCCGCACGGCGAGCTCGACCGCCGCCAGCGTCAGCCCTCCTCCGAGCGCGACCGCGGCCAGCGACGCCGAGAGCGCGCGCCGGGGCCAGGCCGCGAGGAGGCGCCTGCCGGCGAGCGCTCCTCCCGCGAGGCCGAGCATGAAGGTGGCGAGCAGGAGCCCGAGCTCGTGGTAGATGACCCCGCGGGCCTCCTGGCTGGCGAGGATCACCGCGAGCTCGAGGGCGAGCCCGACGAGCCCGGCGAGCGCGAGCGCGCTGCCGGCGGCCACGCGGCGCCGCCGGAGCAGGCCCCAGAGGACGGCGACCCCGAGCGCCACGAGCGGCGGCAGCCAGGGTCGCTGCGCGGGCAGCGCCAGGAGTCGCCGCATCGCCGCCGCCAGCGAGGGCGAGCTCTGCGCCAGCCAGAGGAGCGAGGCGTGCAGGTAGGCGGTCGGCTGCAGATCACTGTTCGGGCGCGCACCCACCGCCGCGAGCCGCTCCTCGTAGAGTCGCCGCCTGAAGGGCAGCGCCCAGTCGGCGAGCTCGCCCGCTCCGAGGAGCTGCGTCTGCAGCCTCCGCTCCTCGAACCGGCGCAGCAGGACAGCGGCCTCCACGACGGGCGCGGCGTCGCGGCCGCCGAGCAGCAGCGTGCTCGCGCCGGGGAGCGGGGTCACCCCGCCGAGCGCGCGGCGCATGGCCGCGAGCACCGTCGCGTGCGCCGTGGCGGCGTCGTCCCCGAGGTAGCCGTCGCCGCCCTCGAGGACGACGCGGACCAGCCCACCGGGCCGGAGCGCACGGCGCGCTGCACGGAAGAACTCCACGGTGAAGAAGCGGTTGATCAGCGCCGACGAGGGACCAGGGAGGCCGACCAGGATGGCGTCATAGGCCTCGCGGCTGGCGGCGACCACGCGGCGGCCGTCGTCGACGAGCACGGTCACCCGCGGGTCGCCGAGCGGCGCGGCGAGCCCGGGGGCGTGGCGCCGGACGAGGTCGAGGAGGAGCGGGTCGAGCTCGACCAGCTCCACCCGCGCGCCCGGGTGCTTGAGCGCCTCCCGCAGCGCGCCGCCGACGCCGCCGATCAGCAGCACGCGGCGCGGCGCCGGGTGCGCCAGCAGCGAGAGGTGCACCTCGGCCTCGGAGCGCGCCTCGTCCTCGGTGCTGAGGAGCACCTGCCCGCTGGCGGTGAAGAGGAGCTGCCCCTCCCGTCGCAGCACCGCGAGCGCCGCGTGCGGCGAGCTGCGCTGCTCGAGGAGCTGGTAGCCTGGCACCTGCAGGCGCAGGAGGCCGGCGCCGGGGAGGGGGAGCCCGGGGATCTGATAGAGGAGCGCGAGGGCGGCCACGGCGAGGAGCAGGGGCGAGCGGGCGAGGAGGCCCGCGGCTTGAGGTCGGCGCTGAAGGGCGAATTGGAGCGGCGCCGCACAGGTCGGGCGGTGGCGGGGAGCTGCCGCGACCAACAATTGTCGCGGCGCCGCACAGGTCGGGCGGTCGTGCGTAGCTGCCGCGACCAACAATTGTCGCTCGGCGTGCGCGGCGTCGCCTCGCCCGAATTGCGGGTCCTCGCGGCCTGCGGCCGCTCCGGGATGAGACCGCCGCAAGTTGCCCTGCTCGCCTCCTGCGGAGGCTCCGCGATGAAGGGCCGATTCCTCGCCTCCCTCGCGCACGACCAGCGCGGCCAGCGCCAGCGCCAGGCTCGTCGCCAGCGCCGCCGCCTGC
>JAKLHH010001348.1 GCA_022710245.1 Myxococcota bacterium | reverse complement strand
AGTTCACCGACGAGCTCTGCGAGGCGCTCGGGGAGGCGGCGATCCTGCCGCGCCTCGAGGAGCTCGACCTCAGGATGGGCACGATGACCGACGCGGGCGCGCTGGCGCTCGCGTCGCGCCGGGCAGCGTTCCAGCACCTCAAGCGGCTCGACGTCGACGACAACTACCTCAGCGCGGAGGGCCTGCGGGGGCTCGAGGGGCTCTGCGCGGCTGTGGTGAGCCGCGAGCAGCGCGCCGACACCGGCGCGCGGTACGCGTCGGCCGTGGAATGATCGATCGTGGTTTCGGCAACGCCCTCCGGGGGAATTTGCCCTGCTCGCCTCCTTCGGAGGCTCCGCGATGAAGGGCGAAATTACCTGCCGACGCGCTCGTACCGCCCCATCAGCGTCGCGCGCTCGAGGATGTGCCCGTCCATCGCCTTCAGCACCTCGACCTTGATCGGCTCGTCGATCACCCGGAGCCGCGTGTCGAGCGCGTAGACGGTGAAGTAGTATCGATGCTCGCGGTCGGGCGGGCAGGGCCCGAAGTAGCCCCGGTTGCCCGCCGTGCCTGCCCCGGGCAGTCCGGGCGGCTCCTCCCCCTCGGGAATCTCCCTGGTCGTCGGGGGAATGTTGTAGGCGATCCAGTGGTCCCAGACGCCGTCGGCGCGCAGGCTCTTGGGCACGTCGGGGTCATCCATGATCAGGACCAGGCTCCTGGTCCCCTCCGGCACGTCCTCCAGGCGGAGCGGCGGGCTGATGTTCTCGCCGTCGCAGGTGTAGCGCGACGGGATCTTCTGCTCGTGCTCGAACGCGTCGCTGACGAGCCTCATGGCGCACCTCCTTGCGGCGACGAAGAAGCAACGCACGTGCCAGCGTCGAGGTGAGCTTCAGAGGCTCCAGCAGCGATCGGTGAGCGCGAGCCGCTGCGCGCAGCTGACCGGCAGCACGAGCCCGTTCGGCGTGAAGCGCGCGCGGTGGTAGGTGCGGATCGCCTCCACGTTGCGCGGGTGGAAACGGTTCGTCTGCACGACGCGCGCGGCGGGGTCCGCGGCCGGGAGCTGGAAGACGTGGCCCGCGTAGGACATCACCCAGCCGGTCCCCCTCACGTGACGGGCGCCGACCACGTGACCGAGCTCGTGCGCGAGCGTGAGGCAGTCGTTCTCGACGCGCGGCCAGGAGGGCACCACGCAGGCGGCACGCTGGCTGAGCCCGATCTCGCCCCCCGCGCCGGAGAAGACCTTGCGCTCCTCCCAGACGGTGATCCCGACGACGATGGTCTTCAGGTCCGGCGGGTAGTCCTGCTGCAGCCTGGACAGGAGCGCACGAAGGTTGTGCCGCGCTGCGCCCGGATCCCACGCCTGGATCTGGTCGAGGACGAAGGTGGTGCCGGTCGGCTGGTAGAGCCGGTTCACGCAGTCGAGGGTGGTCTGCATGCGCGACTCCCACTCCGGCCAGTGCTCGTTGTAGCGGGGGTCGAGCGCCATTCGCAGGTGGTAGGCGCGGCGGCTCGCGAGCGGCGGGCAGAGCCCCGTCTGCGCCGCGCGGGCCAGGCAGTCGTCCACGGTGGCGCCAGCCGCGGTCGCGCGCTGCTCCTTCCGGGCGAGGCGGTCGAGCGCCGTGAGCGAGGGGTCGGGCTGCTGTGGCTCGACCTGCTGCTCGGCCGGGCAGCCGAGGAGGACGAGGAGCGAGGCGAGGAGCGCGCGAGCCATCTCCTCACTTCTCTCACACGGGGCGGGAGCTGCCAAGCGCACCCACGCCAGCGGCTGACGCCGCCCGGATCCACGCCCTCTGACGGGCAGCGTGACGGGCGTGGCGTGGAGGAGGAAGCCGGGGGGCTCGGGTCGTCGACGGGGCGTGGAGGAGGAAGCCGGGGCTCGGGTCGTCGACGGGACGTGGAGGAGGAAGCCGGGGCTCGGGTCGTCGACGGGGCGAGCCGCTCCGTCGTCTGGACGGGGTTCTAGTCGCCGGTCGCGGCGGCGCCCTTCGCGCCAGCCCGCGCGGCCGCGCGAGCGCTTGCGAGCGACGCACCGTACTGACGGAGCGCGAGGACCTGGCTGCGCAGCTTGAGGCCGTAGTGGCGCGCCTCGGCGATCGCGTGGCCGGTGCTCCAGCCGTCGTTGGCCATCCGGTGGGCCGCCATGGCCTGGCCGGTCCGACCGACGCCCGCCTCGCAGTGGCCATAGACGCGGCCGTTCGCGGGATCCCTGGCGAAGTCGGCGAACTCCTGCAGCTGCTCCTGCGTGAAGGCCGTGTTGTCGAGGACGGAGATGCGCTTGTACTTCATCCCCAGCGCTCGCGCGGCGCGCTCCTC
>JAKLHH010001347.1 GCA_022710245.1 Myxococcota bacterium | reverse complement strand
GCCCTCCCGGCGCGCCCGCGCGCGGCGGCGCCCGTCGCCAGGCCGCAGGCGATCAGCGCCGAGGCGCTCGCGAAGCGCGTCCTCGACGCGCCCTGGACGGTGCGCGTCCTCGACCTCCGCGAGCGCGCGGCCTGCGTGGCGAAGCGCGTCCCCGGCGCCGAGTGCGCGCCCCTCGCCAGCCTCGGCCAGCTCGGCCTCGCCTACGCGAGCGGCCAGCGCGACCTGGTCCTCGTCGGCGCGGGCGAGCTCGGCGAGACGCCGGCCCCGGCGCGCGCCTTCCCGGGCCGCGTCCTCGCGCTCGCCGGTGGCTTCCCGGCCTGGGAGGCCTTCGCGCTCGCCAAGCCGGTGCCGCCCGCGCCGGGCGCCAGCCCCGAGGCGATCGCCGCCTACCGACTCCGCGCCGGCATCAACGGCGCGCTGACCGGGATGAAGGCCCCGCCCCCGCCCGCTCCGACGGGTGGCGCGGCGGCGCCGCCGAAGAAGAAGGGCGGCGGCTGCAGCGGCTAGCCGGAGCGGCGCCGCACAGGTTGGGCGGTCCGGCCGCGACTAACGACTACGTGAACGGAGACCCTCGATGACCGAGCTCGAGCTCAACCGGGCCAGCAACCTGATCGACCCGCACCTCTCGATCTGGGGCTGGGAGATCCCCGTCTACCTCTTCCTCGGCGGGCTCACCGCCGGCGTGATGATCCTCGGCGCGCTCCTCGGGCTGCGCGTCCCCGCCGGTGAGCGCTCGCGCGCGGCGCGCTGGCTGCCCTTCGCGGCGCCGCTCTTGATCTCGCTCGGCATGCTCGCGCTCTTCCTCGACCTCGGCTTCAAGGCGCACGTCTACCGCTTCTACCTCGCCTTCCGGCCGAGCTCGCCGATGTCCTGGGGCGCCTGGATCCTGATCGCGGTCTACCCGGCGTCGATCCTCCTCGGGCTGATCGGGCTCGACGAGGCAGAGCTCGCGCGGGTCTCGAGCTGGGCGCCGCTGCGGCCGCTCGGGGGGCTGCTGCGCTGGGCGCGCGGCCTCGGCCTCCGCCACGAGCGCGGGCTCCGCGTCACCAACGTCGCGCTCGGCGTCGGGCTCGGCGCCTACACCGGCATCCTCCTCGGGACGCTGGGCGCGCGCGCGGCGTGGAGCTCGTCGCTCCTCGGCCCGCTCTTCCTCGTCTCGGGGGTCTCGACGGGCGCGGCGCTGATGATGCTCTTCAAGGTGAGCCACGGCGAGCACGCGCTGCTGCGGCGCTGGGACCTCGCCGCGATCGGCGTCGAGCTCGGGCTCCTCGGCCTCTTCTTCCTCGGCCTGCTGACGGGCGGCGCCGCGGGCCAGGGCGCGGCGCAGCTCTTCCTCGGCGGCCGCTTCACCGCGGCCTTCTGGGCGCTGGTCGTCATCGCGGGCCTCGTCGTGCCGCTCCTCCTCGAGCTCTTCGAGGGGCGGCTGCGCCTGCACCCGACGCGCCTCGCGCCCGCGCTGCTCCTCCTCGGCGGGCTCTCGCTGCGCTGGATCCTCGTCCTCGCCGGGCAGGCGTAGCACCTTCACGCCTCGCCTCTCTTGCCGCGGCGGCTATAATCCCCTCCATGGCCGACGACCCGCGGCGCGCTGGCGAGAGGAAGGCAAGGTACCGGGAGCTCTGCGAGGTGCCGGATCACCTCGTCGCCGAGCTCGTGGGTGGGGAGCTGGTCGCCACGCCACGGCCAGCCGCGAGGCACGCGGTGGCCGCGTCCGCGCTGGGCGCAGACCTCTTCGGGCCCTTCCACCGCGGCGCCAGCGGTGGTCCGGGCGGCTGGTGGATCCTCGACGAGCCCGAGCTCCATCTGGGAGACGATGTGCTGGTCCCCGACCTCGCGGGCTGGCGGCGCGAGCGAATGCCCACCATCCCTGACGTGGCCTTCTTCGAGCTGGCGCCCGACTGGGTCTGCGAGATCCTCTCGCCGCGGACGGCGGCGCTCGACCGTGTGCGCAAGTCGAACAGCTACGCCTCTGCCGGGGTCGCGTTCCTCTGGCTCGTCGACCCGATCTCCCGCACCCTCGAGTCCTTCCGTCTGGAGCGCGGCAACTGGGTGCGCCTCGCGGCTCACGAGGGCAGCTCGCGAGTTCAGGTCGCTCCCTTCGACGCGGTGGCCCTCGACATGGGGGGCTGGTGGATCGATCCCGAGCCGCCCACCACCCCCTGAGCCTGAGCGCCACCCGAGGAGCAGCAGAGCCATGCGCATCGCGCTCGTCCAGCAGCACGCCACGCCCGACCGGGCCGAGAACCTCCAGCGCGGGCTCGCCGCCCTCGAGGAGGCCGCCGCCAGGGGTGCCGAGCTGGTG
>JAKLHH010001346.1 GCA_022710245.1 Myxococcota bacterium | reverse complement strand
ACGGGACGGCGGCCTCGTTCTGCAGGCAGAGCTGCAAGGGCGCCGCGGACTGCGCCGGCTACAAGATGGTCTGCGTGCCCAGCTCGGGCGGAGGCAACGTCTGCATCCCCGGCGGCAGCACCACCGGCCCCAAGCTGGGCGAGTCCTGCGCGGGGACGAGCGACCTGTGCGTCCAGGACCTCCTCTGCGACCCCGTGGGCAAGACCTGTGTCCGCGCCTGCTCGCCAAGTGGCACCGCGTGCGCTACACCAAAGCAGTGCACGAAGCTGGTGGACGCGACCGGCGTGGTCATCGGCTACGGGTGCAAGTGAGCCAACGAACGAAGGAGGTGGGACGATGAGGGGGATGATGCGACGGGGCGCGCTGGCCGGGCTCGTGCCGCTGGCCGGGCTCGTGCTGCTGCTCGGGCTCGAAGCCTGCACTGGAACCACCAACCATCGCGCCGAGTGGCGCACGGCGAGCGTCGCCGGCGAGCGCTGCGCGGAGGCGTGCCGGGCACGGGACCAGCGCTGCGCCGCGGAGTGCAACGGCGAGCAGGGTTGCCGCGAGGCGTGCGCCGGGGCGGTGGATGACTGCTACGCCTCCTGCCCGGACATGGAGAAGGGGCCGAGCCGCGCCCAGTACTGCGCGGGCGCGAACGAGGCCTGGACCGATCGTCAGTGCTGGCAGAAGGGCTTCTGCGGCCGCGGGGAGTGTGTCATCGAGGACGGCTGCTGCGTGAGGCGCTAGCTGCGAGCACCACGTCCGCTCGCACAACCACCCACGTGGTAGCCGCGCAGGCTCTGCTCGAGCAGGCCGTACGCCGCGCAAGTCTTGCCTCCCCTCGGCGCCAGCGGGAGCGACGGCAGGCTCACCAGTGCGCCGGCCTGGAACCATCTCACCGGGTTCTGTCCCTACCGCCTTGGTACCCCCCTGGTCCGCTGGTTGCACTGCCCTCCAGGCCGGAGGTCCGCGCACGATGAGACAGGTCCCCGAGGAAGACGAGGTCACGCTGGTCGATGGCACGCCGGAGCCCGAGCTGATCGAGCCGCTCCCCGAGTCGGCGGAGGACGAGGAGCCGGAGCTGGAGTGGGTGCCGCCCTTCTCGCTCCTGCAGAACGTGGTCGGAGAGCGCTTCCGCGGGCTGGTGCCCACCGAGCCCTGCCTCGCGATCGAGGTCATCCACTACGCCGCGGGCGAGATCCGGGACGTCACCGAGGCGCGGCCCGGCGAGTCGGTCCGCATCTCACCGGATGACCTCGAGCTGATCGAGGTCGGCGTGGACGGGGAGGCGTGGCTCTCCTGCGACCCCAGCCTGGCCGGGACCGTGATCCTGCGCGGTGAGGCGCTGCCGCTCCGGGCGTGCCGGCAGCAGGCGCGGCGCGCCCTCGGCGAGGAGGCCCGCGTCCACCTGCGGGCGGGCGACTACGCGCAGCTCCACCAGGCGGACGGCTCCTCGTACCTGGTGCGCTTCATCCAGCCCCCGGCGCAGCCGCGCACGAAGCTGCACCTCCGTCTCGAGGGCGCCAGCCTGCTGATGGCACTCGCCAGCGTGCTGCTGCACGGCGCGGTGGCGGCGCTGGTGCTGCTCGCGGCGGGGACGAGCCAGGGGAGCCAGCCGCGCGGCGAGGAGCATGGGCGCTACCCTGTCCGGCCGCCCGTGGTCAGCGTCGGACCGGAGCTGCAGCCGCAGCCCGCGCCAGTGCCCGCGCCCGCGCCCGCGCGCCCCGAGGCGTCGCAGCAGCGGTCGCGCGATGGCCAGGCGCTGCCCGACCCAGGATCGCGTCGGCGCAAGAGCGCGGGCGACCGCAGCGGACGCGGTGCTCGACGAGGCGCCGTGGGCGAGCTGCTGAACGTGCTGCGACCAGCGGGACAGACGGACCGCGCGGACCTCGGCGCGCTGGTCGGCAAGCTCGGCCCGACCGGGGTCAGGCAGGACTACAAGCTCGCCGACCCGATCACGAAGGGCGCGGGCGGCGCGGGCGGTGGGCTCGGCAGCGGTCTCGTCGGCGGAGGCGACGGCGCGGAGACGCGCGGCATCGACAAGATCCTCGGCGACAACGGTCGCCGGGGCCCCGGCCGGCTGGTGGCCGCGGGAGGTCCGCGCGGACCGCGGGGCAGGGTGCGGCAGAGCCCGGGCTGGGTGATCAAGGACGTCTTCCCCTTCGACCGCGCGGCGATCCTGCGAGTGGTGATGAAGCACCTCGGCGAGATCCAGGGCTGCTACGAGCGCGAGCTCCTGCGGCAGCCCGACGTCGCTGGCAAGCTCGTCGTCGACTGGGTGATCGCGCCGGACGGCGGCGTCTCCTCGGCGCGGATCAG
>JAKLHH010001345.1 GCA_022710245.1 Myxococcota bacterium | reverse complement strand
CAGCAGACGGGCCCGTGCACGAACGTCTTCATCGAGTAGTTGACGTCGTCGAGGAGGAACTGGTAGCGCGACCGGGCCGGGATCTGCGCGAAGGCGACGAACGGGTTCGGCGAGTAGCCGGGCACCGTGATCTCGCCCTCGCCCCAGTCGGAGTCGAGGAAGAGCTCGCGCAGCCGCGCCATGCGGGCGCTGCTCAGCTCGTACGGCAGGTGGTTCTTGTGCACCACCGTGGAGACGGTCTTCTGCAGGCGATAGGAGAACGCGCCCTGCGGGTCGTCGTAGGGGCGGCGCGTGGCGATCTCGTCGATCGGCAGCGGCGCGGCGGTGCGCGAGCGCACCAGCCGGTAGTGGTCGCCGGGGATCTCCGGGAAGTAGAGGTCGGCGAGGAAGAGGTGCTCGAAGAGGAAGCGCGCGGTCAGCTGCTCCCTGGCCGAGCTCCCGTTGAAGAAGGCCTCCCAGCTCTGCAGCACCGCCTCGCCCGCGCTGCCCGTCGAGGGGGCGAAGAGCTTCTTGGCCGCGGTGGCGGAGGGGCCCGCCGCGCCGGCGGCGATCCAGTCCACGATGCGGTTGTAGTCGGCGGTGCCCAGCTCCGGGCAGCCGAAGGGCATGCCCTGGTCGGGGTTCTTGGCGATGAAGGACTTCACCTCCTTGACGTCCTTCGCGCAGGTGCGGCTGGTCACCGCGTCGCCCCTGAAGAGGGTCGGCGTGCCTGGCTGGAACGGCGCGGCGGCCTTCTGCTTCTGTCCCGCCGCGAGCATCTGGTAGAGGACCGACTCGTCGAGGCTGCGCTTGGGATCCCCGGGGTAACGCCGCACGACCGGGAAGAAGCCCTTCGTGCTCTGCCACTCGGCGGTGGTCTTCGCGTCGATGTAGAGGCGGGTCGGCTCCATCGAGGAGAAGTAGCGGACCGCGTAGATGTTCTCCTTGCTGGCGCCGCGGTCGATGCCCTCGAAGGAGGTGAGCTTCAGCTGGCAGGGCGCGTTGTAGCAGGAGTGGCAGCCGACGCAGCGCCGGTTGAAGGTCGGCTGGACCTGGTCGAGGTAGTGGTCGCCCCATTTTTTCTGCGCGCCGTTGTCCTCCTTGCCGCGTGTCTCGGAGGGCTCCTCGAGCGGCTGCTGCTCACACGCGGGGAGGCACCCGATCAGCGCCACCAGGATTGACGATCTAGCGAAGCGTCCCATCGATCCCATCGTCTTGCTCCAGACCCGTGTCCTGGCCGTCGGGCGAGCCGCTGCATCAAGCACGCCAGCGCAGCCAGGAGGTGATCCGCGCGAGCGCCCGGCGGTCCTGCGTCCTCCTGCTCATCGATTTCTGGTGGAGGCCGGCCCGAGGTGGCTTGGCTCCTGGCGCTGCCGCGAGAGCAGCGGTGCTCAGCTGCGAGCGCGAGCGCCCTGCCTGACCGCCATCCCCCTCGAGGAAAGAACCCTCGCATGGCTCTGCGGGTTGCAGCCTCGATGCCACGCCCGGAGCAGCAGGCGCCGGCGCGCAACCACCTGGAAGCACTGAGCAGCGCTTGTCCTACCTCGGCTGCAAGCTGATGACATTACCCCCGATC
The DNA here is from genome assembly GCA_022710245.1 of Myxococcota bacterium. The sequence goes on along the minus strand of JAKLHH010001345.1, from coordinate 748 downwards.
TGATTACAGGAGTCTGCAGCTGGCTCAGCGATAGCCCGTCCGGCCGGTGGCCTCCTCGAGAGCGGCCTTGAGCTCGACGACGCGAGCGAGGTGGGGCCGGAGCTGCACCAGCGCCGGCGCGGGCACCACGGTCTGCAACGAGAGCCAGCCAGCCCGGCCGCCGGGCGCGCGCAAGGAGAAGGTGTAGACGGCCGGGTCGAGCCGCAGCAGCGCGTCGATGATCCGCGGGTGCCGGAGGAGCTGCAGACAGGGCTGCTCTTGCTCCTCGCTCTCGCAGCTCACGGTGAAGCGCGCCGCGAGCCGCTCGTCCTCGGGCTGGAGCGGCCGCCTCGAGGAGGCGAGGTAGCGGCCCGCCGGCTCCAGCTCGAGGACGAGTCGCTCCGGACCGACGACGACGTCGTCGACCATCACCGCGAGGGTGCAGGCGCGGCCGCGGCCGAAGAGGCGGTCAGGCCAGACGCTGGCCGTGAGGCGGTCGTGGGGCGAGGTGAGCGTCAGCCAGGGCTCGAGGCCGAAGCGAAAGCGTCTGCTCCTGAAGCCCTCGGGCTCGGCCTCACGGGCGAGCCCGCGCAAACGCAGCGCCCAGACCACGTACCGCGCCGCCCAGACGAGGACGAGCGCAAGGGCGAGCGCGAGCAGGCTCCAGACCCAGGTGGGCATCGCGCAGCGTCTAGCACGAGGAGGGCGGCGCTGTCGCGTCGAACGAGCGTCGCCCGAGACCCGCCTCGAGCGCCGGGGTTCAGGCGGA
>JAKLHH010001344.1 GCA_022710245.1 Myxococcota bacterium | reverse complement strand
CGCTCACCCGGCTGCTCGCGCTCACCCGGCTGCTCGAGCTCACCCGGCTCCTCGCGCTCACCCGGCCGCTCGCGCTCACCCGGCCGCTCGAGCTCACCCGGCCGCTCGCGCTCACCCGGCTGCTCGAGCTCACCCGGCTGCTCGAGCTCACCCGGCTGCTCGCGCTCACCCGGCTGCTCGCGCTCACCCGGCTGCTCGCGCTCACCCGGCTGCTCGCGCTCGCCCCAGCCGCTCGAGCGCGCCCGCGCCCGTCGTGATGCCTCACGTCCAGGCAGCCGGCCGCACCCACGCAAAACTCTAGCCAACCGGGATCGAACCGGATAAATTAAGCGCTCTCAAGCGGTCGAAGGCCTCGTCCTCGGCCGCGACGAACCCGAAACAGTCGTCGAGACTGGCTCGACTCAGAGGAGAGCGCTCATGGCCAAGACCACCTGCCCGATCGACCGCGCTGACTTCATGGCGCACGCCGCCCCCGTCACCTTCGAGATCGCCGGCACCCAGGTGACCGCGGACCCCCGCGAGTTCTCCACCGGCTCCTTCGGCTGGTACTTCACCGGCAAGGTGTCTATCGAGGTGAACGGCAAGAAGCTGCCCGTCCAGGTCGGCTGCAACCTGACCGTCGTCGGCAGCAAGGAAGCGGCGGGCAAGTAGCTAGCCGGCTCCTCGCCCTCCCCTCCAGCCTCGGAGCCAGCGCCTTGCTGCCAGCTCGCAGCCAGCAGGATGGGCTGCCAGCTCGCAGCTGCGTCGGCGAGCGCCCGCGGGCCACGCCGCGGGCCGACAACAGGCCCGGATGACCATGCACGCCTTCGTCCTCGGAAGCGGCGGCATGATGCCGATGCCGCGTCGGCGTCTCACCTCGGTCGCGCTGCGCGTCGAGGGAGCCCTCTACCTCTTCGACTGCGGCGAGGGCACCCAGGTCCCTTACAAGGAGCTGCACCTCGGGCAGCGAGGGCTGCGCGTCGTGGCGATCACGCACCTGCACGCGGACCACTGCCTGGGGCTGCCGGGCATGCTGATGCTGCGCGCGCAGATGCCGGACCCCGAGCCGCTGGTCCTCCTCGGGCCGCCGGGGCTCGACCGCTTCGTGCGCGACGTGCGCCGCGACCTCGCGCTCTACATCAACTACGAGATCCGCGTGATCGAGCGACAGCCCTCGGCGGGGCCCGGCCTCGCGCTCGCCTGGGAGGACGACCTCGTCAAGGTCTGGTGGGCGCCCGTCGAGCACTCCACGCTCTGCTTCGGCTACCGGCTCGAGGAGCACACCCGGCCGGGCCGCTTCGACGTGGCAGCGGCCGACGCGCTCGGGGTCCCCTTCGGCCCGCTGCGCGGCAAGCTGCAGGCGGGTCAGGCGGTGGTGACGCCGGCCGGCCGCGAGGTGCAGCCGGCGGAGGTGATCGGCCCCGCGCGCCGGGGGCGGCGGATCGCCTTCGTCACGGACACCGCGCTCGCGCCCACGCTCCCCGCGCTCCTCGAGGGCGCGGACCTCGCGTTCGTGGAGAGCATGTTCCTCCCCGAGCACCTCGAGGAGGCGCTGGAGAAGAAGCACATGACCGTGGAGCAGTCGGTGCGCGCGGCGCGCGAGGCCAGCGTCGACCGCCTCGTGCTGGTGCACCTCAGCCCGCGCTACGAGGGGGCGGACGTGCGGCGCATGCAGGAGATCGCCTCGGCGCTGCATCCGCGCGCGACGGTGGCGAGGGATGGGGAGGAGCTCTCGGTGGGGCTCCCCGATGATCCCGCGCCCTCGCCCTCGAGGTCGGGCTGAGGCGCGGAAGGCTCCGCGCCCGCTGACGCCACTCCAGGCTACCGATAGCTAGCGCGCCAGCGCCTGGCGCCGACGGGCTCGGCGCCGCCGACAGCTCACGCCTGCGCCTGGGGCTGATCAGCGCTCGGACCGCCCGCCCGCGGACCTTGCGGGGAGGACGCCGGGCGCAGCCTGGCCTCATGGGCCGATTCGTCGTGCGTCGATCGGTCGGGGTGGAGCAGGCGCTCCTGGCGCTCGACGAGGGTCCTTGGGCGGGCGGTCCTCGCATCGACGCACCGGGGAGCTCCGATGAAGAGGCAGGGCCGCCGGGCGTTGAAGAGGCAGGGCCGTCGGCCGCTGAGTATCTACGTGGTGAGCGTCGGAGGAGAGGGCGACGAGGGTGACGAGGGAGGAGAGAGAGGAGTAGGCGAAGAGGGCGACGCGTCAGGCCGCTGCCGGAAGATGATCCAGAGCGAGGCGCAGAGCGCGGTGAAGTCCGCGAGCATGGAGAGCAGGAAGGCCACCGCGGAGAGGATGCCGAACTGCCGGATCGGCGGCAGATCGGC
>JAKLHH010001343.1 GCA_022710245.1 Myxococcota bacterium | reverse complement strand
CGCGCCCTCCGCCTCGGCGCTCGCGAAGAAGGCGCCGAGGAGCCCGCCCCCGCCGCCGAAGACCGCCCCCGGCCGGATCACCGCGGTGGCGATCGAGGGCGTCGCGCCCTCGAGCACCATCCGCTCGTGCGGCGGGCGCCAGGCGATGGCGCGCGGCGCGCCCAGCGTCGAGCTCCCCTCGCTCACCACGCGCCCGCCGGTGGAGCCGAGGACGAAGACCCCCGAGGTGTAGACGAACGCTCGGGGCCGTCGCGGGCTCGCCCCGAGCGCGTCGAGGAGCGCGGTCACGGCGGCGCGATCGGCGGCCTCGCCCTCCGGCCCGCTCTCGAAGGCGAGGTGAACGACCGCGTCGTGCGCCGCCGCGAGGTGCGCCCAGGAGGAGGCCTGCCGGAGGTCGCCGCGCTCGGTCCTGGCGCCGAGCGCCGCGACCTTCTCCTCGGCCGCCGCCGTGCGCACCAGCCCCGTGACGTGGTGCCCCGAGCGCACCAGCTGCGCCACCACCGCCCTGCCGATGTAGCCTGCCCCGCCGGTGACGAAGATCTGCATGGCACGCCTCCCTGCCTCGACGACACCAGCTGTTACTATGGGCGCTGGGCCTCGGAGCGTCGAGCGCTCGCGCGAGGGTCGGAGAGGTCGGAGAGGGTCGGGGAGGGAGGGCGCGAGGACGCCGCTACTTGGAGATCGCGATGGAGACGGTGGCGGTGGCGCCGGCGGCGACGGTGACCGTCTGCACGCCGTCCTTGTAGCCGGTCTTGCTGACGCGCACCTCGTAGTCCTGCGCGTAGACGGTGTTGTTGGTGAAGGCGTAGCCGCCCGTGCCGTCGGTGGTGGTCGTGTGCATGCCGCGGTTCAGCGTCACGCTGGCGCCGGAGACCGGGCTCCCGTTGCTGGCGTCGGTGATGGTGCCGGAGACGCCGCCCTTGCCGGGTTGGCTGCCGATCTGCATGCGGAAGGTGGCGCCCTGCTTGGTCAGGTAGCCCATGGTGTCCTCGGCCATCAGGTGGAAGAACCAGATCCCGTTGCCCGAGAGCGGCAGCAGGAGGCGCTTCGAGCTGGCCGGGTCCGCGAGGTTCATCGGGATCTGGCTCGCGCTCTTGTTCGGGATGGTGTTCTGGAAGCGATCGAGGATCCAGTAGAACCTGGCCGTGTTCTCGTCGCTGCGCGGGAGCGTCCACTGCAGGAACGGCGAGGTGCTGGCGTACCAGGTCGTCGAGGTCGGGTGACTCGTCGAGCTGATGCTGGGCGCGGTCGTGTTGATCTGCACCAGGTAGCGCGACTCGATGGTGGAGGGATCGAAGGCCGGCCCCATCACCGCCACGTGCGCGTAGTTCGAGCCGGAGACCAGCTTCGAGGCCTGGTACTGCAGCGACTCCTGCGTCTGGTAGAGGGCGTTCGACGGGTTCGGCACGAACCCGTAGACGGTGTTGAGGACGTAGTGGTAGCCGCCCGACTGCGAGAAGGGGTTGCTCCAGGCGACCTCGAAGACCGTGAAGTCGTCGTTGTACCAGCGCGCCGGGCTCGGGTGCGTCGAGGAGCTGAGGTCGTTCGGGGGCATGTACGAGGCGAAGACCTTGCCGGTGGTGGCGCCGGTGATGGTCTTCGCGTCGCCGTAGAGGAGCTTGATCACGCCGAGCGCCCCGGCGCCCGCGCCGCCCGAGCCGCCCTGTCCTGGTGAGACCGCCGCCGAGCCGCTGAAGGTCAGGCTCTTCGTCGCTCGGAGCACGATGCCGCCGCCGGAGCCGCCGCCCGCGCAGCCGCTCCCCGAGAGGCCGTTGGCGGTGAGGTTGCCCTGGATCAGGATCTCCTCGGCGTAGATGGCGAGCATGCCGCCGCCCTTGCCCCCGGCGGTGCCGCTGCAGGCACCGCCCGACGCCCCCGGCGCCGCCTCGTCGTCGGCGACCGCGTAGGCCGCGCCGCCGCTGCGGGACACCGAGCAGTAGTAGGTGCCGTAGTAGTAGCAAGAGAAGGTCTGGCTGCTCCCGCCGCCGGCCGCGCCGTAGCCGCCCCCGCCGGCGCCCACCGACCCGTAGGCCGTGCAGCCGGAGGCGTAGCAGCTCGTGCTGCCCGGTCCGTCCTGCCCCTTGCCGCGAGGGTCATCGCCGGTCGCGGCGACGGTGATCGAGGAGGTGGAGTCGAGGATCACCTTCTTGGCGCGGATGATCAGCTTGCCCGAGGGCACGGTCACCGTGCTCTTGTTCTTGATCACCACGTCGCCGGCGTAGACCTGCTCGCCGTCGAGGGTCTTGTTCGCGTCGGCGTCGACGGTGAGCGAGGGCTGCGCGCACTCGCCCTTGTAGCAGTAGGTGGTGC
>JAKLHH010001342.1 GCA_022710245.1 Myxococcota bacterium | reverse complement strand
GCGAGCTCCGGGAGGACCTGAAGGCGGACGTGTGCGTGATCGGCGGCGGCATCGCCGGCCTCACCACGGCGTACCTGCTGGGACGGGAGGGGCGGCGCGTCGCCGTGCTCGACGACGGCGAGCTCGGCGGTGGCGAGACGTCGCGCACCACGGCGCACCTCTCCTGCGTGATCGATGATCGCTTCACCGAGGTGGAGCGCATCCGCGGGCGGGACGGCGCGCGGCTGGCCGCGGCGAGCCACGCCGCGGCCATCGATCGCATCGAGCAAGCCGTCCGCGAGGAGCAGATCGACTGCGACTTCAGTCGGCTCGACGGCTACCTCTTCGCCGCTCCCGGGACCTCCGGTGAGGAGCTCGACCGCGAGGCGGAGGCGGCGCGCCGCGCGGGCCTGGAGCCGGAGCTGCTCGAGCGCGCGCTCCTCGATGGGTTCGAGGCTGGTCCCTGCCTGCGCTTCGGCGGGCAAGGGCAGCTGCACCCGCTGCGCTACCTGGCCGGGCTGCGAGCCGCGATCCAGCGTGACGGCGGTCGGCTCTTCACCGGCACCCGGGCGCTGGAGCCCGACGGCGAGCGGCCCGTGCGCGTCGCCACGATCCAGGGCCCCATCGTGACCGCCGACGCCGTGGTGGTCGCCACCAACACGCCCTTCAACGACCGCCTGGCGCTCCACACGAAGCTCTACCCGCACCGCACCTTCGCCATCGCGGTCAGCGTCCCGCGCGGCGCGGTGAAGCACGCGCTCTTCTGGGACACCGCGACCCCCTACCACTACGTGCGGCTGCAGGACTCGGGGGAACCAGGGTACGAGCTGCTCGTCGTCGGCGGCGAGGACCACCGGGTGGGTCAGGCCGACGACGGCGCCGAGCGCTGGTCACGTCTGGAGCGCTGGACCCGCGACCACTTCCACGCGGCAGGTGAGGTGCAGACGCGCTGGTCCGGGCAGGTGGTGGAGACCCTCGATGGGCTCGCCTATATCGGCCGCAACCCTGGCGACCGGAACACCTTCATCGCGGCTGGCGACTCCGGGATGGGCATCACCCACGGCACCATCGCCGGCATGCTCCTCTGTGATCTGATCCTCGGCCGCGACAACCCCTGGACCACCCTCTATGACCCGGCGCGCAGGCCGGTCGGGGCGGCGGCCGAGTACTTCTCGGAGAACCTCGCCGTCGCCAAGCAGTACCTCGACTGGGTGGCGCCGTCGGAGGTCAGCTCGCCGGAGCAGATCCCGCGCGCCTCGGGCGCCGTGCTGCGGCGCGGGCTGGGTCGCGTCGCCATGTACCGCGACGAGGAGGGCGTCCTGCACGAGCGCAACGCCAAGTGTACCCACCTGCAGTGCGTGGTGCAGTGGAACTCCAGCGAGGAGACCTGGGACTGCCCCTGCCACGGCTCGCGCTACAGCCCGCTCGGCGAGGTGATCAACGCGCCGGCGAACCAGGGGCTCGCGCCGCTGGATCGGGCGCCGAAGCGCTAGTACCACGTCACAGCGGTTTTGACTGGTTCACGCCGTCGTCGCGACCGGCCCGTACGCCGTCGTCACCCGAGCCGGGCCCCGCCTCGCTCGCTCAAGCGAGCCGCCAGCAAGCGCGCACTCGCGCGCGCTCGTCCTGGGCGCAGCTCTCGCGCGCAGCCGTCTCTGCACGGCCTCGCAGCGCGGGATGAATTTTGCCCTTCATCGCGGAGCCTCCGAAGGAGGCGAGCAGGGCAAGATGCGGCGACACCCAGGCGCGCAGGCTCGCGAGTCACGTCGACCTCGCCCCGAACAAGAAAATGAGCGGCTCGCTTGAGGGGGCGAGGCGCGCGGCGAAGCCGCGGCCCAGGCTGCGTGGCAACTGCCCCTTCTGCGATAGCCAACCGATCAATACACTGTGGCGAGGTACTAGCTAGGCTAGCAGTACGAGCACTCGCAGCACGAGCACTGGCGTCGAGCAACGAGTCGCTGCGTGGCAATTCCTTTGCACCCCCGAGGCGCCGATGCGATCCTGAGATCGATCACATGCCACGCGCCAGGTCAGCGTCGTCCCAGGCTCCGTCGAGGTCGCCCCTCGTCCTGGGGCTGCTCGTCGCGCTCGCGCTCGCCGCCCCGGCGCGGGCCGCGCCCGAGGCGCCGCTCCCGCAGGCGCTGACCGACGGCATCGAGGCGTTCAACCAGGTCGACTACAACGGCGCCGTCCTCCATCTCCGCGCCGCGCTCAAGGTGAGCCGCGGCCGCAGGGCGCTCTCGCTGACCTACTACTACCTCGGCTGCAGCTACCTCGCGCTGGAGGAGCTGGCGCGGGCGCGCGAGGCGTTCGAGACGCTCCTCGCCATCAACCCGG
>JAKLHH010001341.1 GCA_022710245.1 Myxococcota bacterium | reverse complement strand
GACTCGGGGCCGACCATCGCCCCGCCGAGGAGCCGGTGCGTGCCGCGCTCGCCGAGGAGCCAGACCGAGAGCTTGCCGCCGCCCGGGTAGTAGCGCGCCCGCGTGTTCGTCGTGATCGAGACCGCCACCGCCTCGAGCCCCGCCTCGGCCGCCTCCCCGTCGGAGAGCCCCGCGCGCGCCACCTCGAGCCCGAAGAACTTGAAGACCGCGGTGCCGAGCACCGGCGGCGCCGCGCGCTCGCCGCCGACCAGGTTCGCGCCCGCGAGCTTGCCCGCGCGGTTCGCGCGGAGCGCGAGCGGGATCCAGACGCGCCGCCCGGTCACCGCGTGGAAGGCGTCGGCGCAGTCGCCCGCGGCGAAGATGTCCGGCGCCGAGGTGCGGAGCTGCGCGTCGACGGCGATGGAGCCCGCCGGCCCGAGCTGCAGCCCCGCCTCGGCGGCGAGCTCGCCGTTCGGCCGCACCCCCGTCGCGACCACCAGCAGGTCCGCCTCGAGCGGCCCCGCGCTCGTCTCCAGCCGGAGCGCCTCCCCCTGGCGGCTCACCCGCAGGGCCAGCGTGCTGCGCAGGAGCCTCACCCCGCGCGCGCTCGCCTCCTCGTGGACCCGCTCGCGCTGCTCGTCGGGGAGGAAGGAGAGGACGCGCGGCAGCGCCTCGACGACGGTGACCTCGAGCCCCGCCTCGCGCAGCACCTCGGTCGCCTCGAGGCCGATGTAGCCGGCGCCGATCACCACCGCCCGTCGCGGCCCGCCGGCGAGCGCCGCCTTCAGCGCGCGCCCGTCCTCGAGCGTCTTCAGCGGGAAGACGCGCTCGCCCCAGAGCTCGGCCAGCCCCGGGATCGGCGGCCGCGCGATGCGGGCGCCGGTGGCGATGAGCAGCCGATCGTACTCGAGCTCGAAGGGCTCGCCGCCGGCCGCGCCGCGCACGCGGTGCGCCGTGGGGTCGAGCGCCGTCACGCGGTGCCCGAGGCGGAGGTCGATGCGCCGCTCGCCGCGGAAGCTCTCGGCGGGCACCGCGATCAGATCCTCCAGCTCCTCGCCGTCGCGGAGCTTGTAGGGCAGGCCGCAGGCGCCGTAGGAGACGTCACCCGTGGCCTCGAGGACGACGATCTCCGCCTCGGGCGCGCGCCGCCGCGCCTCGCTGGCCGCGCTCATGCCGGCCGCGTCGCCTCCGATGATGACCAGGCGCATGAAGACATCCTCCTGCCGCCGGGCACACCGCTCCCCTGTCGCCGGCGCGATCCTGTCTCTCTCAGGTTGGTCGGTTGGAGGCCCGGGCGCCACCTGGCCGGACCGGGAACAGGCCGCTCAGCTCAGCAGCAGCCGCCCTGCCGCGAGACGCGGACGCGGATCCCGAACCAGAGGCGGTCGTCGTAGTCGACCTCGATCGGCAGGTAGCGCTGCAGCCGCACCACCAGGTCGCGATCGAGGAGGAACTTCATCCCCCCGACCTCCTTCACCTCATCCTTGTCGGTTGGTTCATCCAGAACCAGGCCCAGGGAGGGCCCGCCTCAGCCAAATCCCCGGAAGATGACGCGGAAGGCGGTCGGCTCGCCCTCCTTCTGCATCTCGCGCAGCTTGGGCAGCGCGCGCTCGTTGACGTCGATGCTGGTGCTGGTCATGTGGCTTCCGTTCCTGCGAGGGCCAGCCTGGCCCTGGTGCATCCTCTGGCAGGTGCAATCTGTCACTCACCGCAACTGCCACGGCCATTATGAGCGCTTCGACGCACTCCGCCAAGAGGGGGTCCTTACAGTCACAACAAAAAAGAGCCGTCAGCGCGCCGGTGGTCGCGCCAGCTCCGGACGCCGGCGCAGGTAGCGCAGGAGCAAGACCGCGACGCCGAGGAGGAGCAGGCTGACCAGCTGCGAGGTGGAGAGGAAGGTGGGCGCCCCCGGCGCGAGCCCGAGGAGGCGGCTCAGCCAGGGCGTGGCGAAGGGCCAGACGAAGTGGCGGTCGGGGTCCGCGCGGACCACCTCGAGGAGCAGCCGCGCCACCGGGTAGATCGCGAGGTACGTGAGCAGCGCCTCGCCGTGCCGCCGCTTGCGCCGGCCCACCCAGAGGAGGAGGAAGAAGAGCGAGAGCTCCACCGCTGCCTCGTAGAGCTGCGTCGGGTGGAGCGGCGGCGTGCTCCGCGCCCCGCTGGCGACGAGGAGGTCCCGCACCATCTCCTGGTACGCCATGCTCTGCGGCGGGAAGCGCACGCCCACCGCAGCCGAGGTGATCTTGCCGTAGCAGCAGCCCGCGCAGAAGCAGCCCAGGCGGCCGAGCGCGTGGCCGAGGGCGACCCAGGGGATGACGAGGTCGCTGACGCGCAGCATCTCGAGC
>JAKLHH010001340.1 GCA_022710245.1 Myxococcota bacterium | reverse complement strand
GTCGGACTGACCATGGGTGGCGATGAAGGCAGTGGCGTGGACAGCGAGGTTGGCGGCTTCGGACAGCTTGAAGATGTTCATGCGTATTTGGTCCTACAACACCAATTGAACGAAACTCCCAAGGCTCTCAATTGGGGAGAACCCGTAAGGCAGGTGCCCTAGGTGGAAACCCTGACTCGTGGCTGCGCAGGCTGCCGTCCCGGGTCTGCCTAGGTCCCGGACCAGAAGGCGCTGATCAGCATCGCCCGGCTGGGAGTGCCCGACTTGCGCAGCAGCTCCCCGACGTGCACCTCGACGGTCTTCAGGGTCACGCCGAGGGCGTCGCCGATCTCCTTGTTCGAGCAGCCCGCGACGAGCAGCTCGAGCGCCTGCCTCTGGCGAGGCGTGAGCGCCCAGCGCTGCGCCAGGGCCGCCAGCCGACGCGTGCGCTCGGCGGCAGAGCCACCGCTCGGAGTCGACTCGCCGCGCACCCAGCGATCGACGCCGATCGCGAGCCAGGGGAGGATCAGCTCGCAGAACGACTCCCGTCCCCGCGAGAGCACGAGATCAACCTCGATGCCGCCCACCTCGCGATCACCGACGGTGAGCGGGCGGCGGGTGAGCGGCACGTCGTTGTCACCGCTCAGCGCAGACTGCTTGAAGGTGATGCGCTCCCCGTCGGCTGCGAGGACCCAGAGCACCACGTGCCGGCAGCAGTGGTGATGTCGCATCAGCTCCATGAAGTCCGCCGCCAGCTTCTCCACGTCGGCGCAGGTCGCCAGCCGCTGCCCCGCGGTGTGCACCGCCTTGGCCAGCCCCGCGTCGGCGAGGCCGAGGTCGAGGAGCACGCTGAGCTCGCCGAGGCTGATCGTCACGGAGGGCGCGTCGCCGCGCGACGGCGGCCAGAGCGGCCTGTCCCCGTCGAACGGTGGGGTGATGATGAAGCTGCAGCGCTGCGGGCTCAGCGTCGCCTCGATCTCGGCCGCCGGGAGCCCGAAGAGCGCCGGGTACGCCCTGAAGGAGCCGAGGAGCACGTGGCCCCAGGCGACGGAGGTGTTGAGCCCCTCGGCCAGGATGAAGTCGAGCCGGAGCTTGCCCCCCGCCAGCGGGGTCCCCCGACAGCCGAGGACCAGGTTGAGCACCCGCCGCAGGAACTGCTCGGTGGCGAAGAGGTAGAGCTCACGGGGGGACTGGAAGACCCGCGAGAGCAGCCCCATCATCTGGTGCTCGAGCGTGACGTCGTGGAAGAAGGTCTCCAACCCCTCGGGGCCGAGCTGCTCGTACAGACGATCGAAGAGGATGCGGACGTCGTTCCAGTCGATGCGCTCCTTGGCGGGCTCGTCCGTCGCGCTGATCGAGAGGCCCTCCAGCAGGGTCTGGAGCGGCAGCCCGCGGGTGCGCGCGAGCTCCACGATCGGAGTCAGCATACTGTTCGAGACATCACGACCCATTCAGCTTACTGCCTGGCAAATTTTTAGTCGCGCTTCCAGTATTATGGCGCACAAAAAAATAAAAGGGAGAGGTTATCTTTGACCTTCACCTCAGCGCCCTGGGACCAGTAGAAAAAACAGCGATCGTCATGACTTGTCGCCCTTTGGCCGCCGTACCAGCTCGGCGGTGGGACGGTTGCGGCGTCCAGGAGCAGACCTGGCAGGCGGCGAGGATTCGCGCTCTGGAGCAGACCTGGCAGGCGGCGAGGATCCGCGCTCTGGAGCGGACCTGGCAGGCGGCGAGGATCCGCGCTCTGAAGCAGGCCTGCCAGACGCCGAGGATCCGCGCTCGCTTGTGCGCTCGGTGGCGCGGCTCTCCCCCTCACCCTGCTTGCCGGGGAGCGGCCGGAGATCGGTCGTCGGCTGGCCCGTGTGCCGCTTCTTGCGTGGCGGCGCGGCCACCACCTCGCGGAGGAGCGGGTTCTCGTCGCAGGCGCGCCGCTTGCGCGCGCGGCCGCGTGCAGCGGGGAGCTCGTCGGTTGGTGCCTCGCGTGCTCGACTGGAGGGCTCCCGCCGGGCATCGCCTGACCCCTCGGCGGGCGCAGCCATCGCGGCATCGATCGCTTGCACCTCGCGCGAGAGGGCAGGGGGGCGTGGCAGCCTGAGCTCGTCCGGCTCCCGTCGAGGGTCGGAGGCGTCGCTCGCTCGCCGCCGTCGCGGCGCGACGGGCCCGGTCGGCGCAGCCTGGGCGCGGGGCCCGGGCGACGGCGCGACGGGGCCGGTCGGCGCAGCCTGGGCGCGGGACTCGGGCGACCGCCGCAGCGAGCCAGCGCTCGAGGCCCGGGCCAGCGGCCCGGTGGGTGGCACCAGGCGACGCGGCACGTCGTCCGCCGGCGACTGCGGCGCGACGGGC
>JAKLHH010000134.1 GCA_022710245.1 Myxococcota bacterium | reverse complement strand
TGGTGAGCCTCGTGCTGCTGATGAGCCTCGCGCTGGCCTCGGGCTGCCGGTTCGACTCCTCGGGGATGCTACTGCGGGACCGCAGCGTTCCGCTCTCGGAGCTGAGCGTCGACGTACCCTTCGTGCTGCGGGACGCCGGCCCCGACGGGAGGGGCGAGCGGGGTGACCTCGCGCTCGACGGACCGGGCCCTCACGACCAGCGACCGTGGCCCGACAAGAAGCTCCCGCCCGACCTCAAGCCGCCGCCGGACCTGAAGCGACCGCCCGACCTCCAGCCCAAGCCCGACGCGCAGAAGAGCTGCGACACCCTCTACGGTGCGGCGCCCGGCTACCAGCTCTGCGAGGAGACGGCGGCGAGCTGCAAGCTCAACGCGTCGACCAGCGGGAGCAACTGCAAGGTCCTCTGCGCCAGCCTCGGCGGCACCTGCCTGGCGGCCTTCGACAACGACAGCGGCTGCAACATCATCAGCTGGAGCGACACCTGTGAGACGAACCGCTCGACGGAGATCTGCGAGTGCAGCCGCTAGGCGTTGATCGCGCTGGCGGGCGCTTCGAGGACGCCCCCGGCGCTCACTCGTGGCGGAGCGCCTCGATCGGGTCGAGCCGGGACGCCTTGTGGGCCGGGTAGAGCCCGAAGAAGACCCCGATCGCCATCGCGACGCCGAAGGCGAGCGTGATCGCGCCGGGCGCGACCGAGGTCTGCCAGCTCCCCACCATCCCCACGATCCTCGAGCCGCCGACCCCCGCGCCGACGCCGAGCAGCCCTCCGATCCCGCTCAGCACCACTGACTCGACGAGGAACTGGAAGAGGATATCCCGGCTGCGCGCGCCGATCGCCTTGCGGATCCCGATCTCGCGCGTCCGCTCGGTGACCGAGACGAGCATGATGTTCATGATCCCGATGCCGCCCACGAGGAGCGAGACCGCGGCGACGGCCGCGAGGAGCGCGGTGAAGGTGTCGGAGACCTGGCTCGCCGTGTCGAGGAGGTCCTTCTGGCTCCCGATGCTGAAGTCCGAGGCCGCGCCCGCGGCGAGCTTGTGGCGGATCCGGAGCAGGTCCTCGATCTCCCCCTGCGCGCGATCCATGGCGTCCTCGGAGGTGACCTGCACGTTGAGGGTGCGCAGGACGTCGGTCCCGAAGAGCCGCGTGCGCGCGGTCGAGAGCGGGATCAGCACCTGGTCGTCGGGGTCGCGCTGGCCCCCCGAGCCCTTGCCCTCCAGCGTCCCCACGACGAGGAAGTTGACGCCGCGGATCTTCACGGTCTGGTTGCTCGCGCGCTCACCGCCGAAGAGCGTGTCCGCCACCGTGGAGCCCAGCACCGCGACCTTGCGGCTGCTGCGCTCGTCGAGCTCGTCGAGGAAGCGCCCCTCCTTGACCGTGTAGTTGTTGACCGCCAGCCAGGCGGGCTGGACGCCGATCACGCTGGTCGAGGTGTTCTGCGAGAGGAACTTGACCTGGGTGCTCTGCCCGATCTCCGGCGAGACCGCGGCGACGTTCTTGACCTCCTTCGCGATCGCGTCCGCGTCCTCGACGACCAGGGTCTGCACGCTGGTCGCGCGGACCGGTCCCTTGCGCGCGAAGCCAGGCCGCACCACGAGGAGGTTGGTGCCGAGGCCCTTGATCCGGCTCGAGACGCTCTGCTTCGCGCCCTCGCCGATCGAGACCATCACGATGACGGCGCCGACGCCGATGATCACGCCGAGCATGGTGAGCGCGGTGCGGGTCTTCCGCTGCGCCAGGCTGCGGAGCGCGATGCGCGCGAGCTGCAGCATCAGGCGCAGACGTCCCTTGAGCGTCATGGCGTCCCACCTCCTCCCGCCGCGGCGGGCGCGGGCTTCTCGAGCGTCTCGTCGCTGAGCAGCCGCCCGTCGCGAAAGGTGATGATCCGCGCCGCGTGCTCGGCCACGTCGCGCTCGTGGGTGACCATCACGATCGTGCTGCCGGCGCGGTGCAGGTGCTCGAAGATCCCCAGGATCTCCTCGCTGGTGCGCGAGTCGAGGTTCCCCGTCGGCTCGTCGGCGAAGATGATCGGCGGCTCGGTGATGATCGCGCGCGCGATCGCGACCCGCTGGCGCTGGCCGCCGGAGAGCTCGGGGGGCTTGTGGTCGGCCCGGTGATCGAGCTGGACCTTCCTCAGCGCCTCGAGGGCGCGGGCGTGCTGGTTGTCGGCGCCGGCGTAGACGAGCGGCAGCGCCACGTTCTCCGCCGCGGTCGCGTGGTGGAGCAGGTTGAAGCTCTGGAAGACGAAGCCGATCTTCCGGTTCCGGATCCCGGCGAGCTCGTCGTCGGCGAGGCCGGAGACGTCCTCTCCGTCGAGGAGGTACTGCCCACGCGTGGGGCGGGCGAGGGCCCCGAGGATGTTCATCAGGGTCGACTTCCCGCTGCCCGACGGTCCCATGATGGCCACGAAGGCCCCCTTGGGGATGTGCAGGTTGATCGCGCGGAGCGCGGGGACGATCTCGCCCCCCATCACGTAGTCCTTCTCGATGTCGACGAGGCGAATCATCGCCGCCCCCCTCCCATCCCGCCCCTACCGCCGCCCATGCCGCCGCCCATCCCTCCCATCCCCGGCACCCGCGCGGTGTCGCTCTTGGTGGCGCGCTTGGCCGCGGGGACCACGACCCGCGCCCCCTCCTCGAGCCCGCTCTTGATCTGGATCTGACGGTCATCCGCGAGCCCGACCTCGACCGGCTGCGGCCCCTTCCCCTCCACCGTCACCACGAAGCGCGCGCCGCGCTGCTGCACCGCGCGCCGCGGCAGCAGCAGGGCGTCCTTGACGTCGTCGACGTGAATCAGCACGTTCGCCGTCAGCATCGGACGCAGCTGCCCGAGCCCCTCCTTGCCCACCTCGACGACGACCTCGAAGACGGTGACGCTGCTCTCCACCTTTCCCTGCGGGGCGATGCGGAGCACCTTGCCGCGGAAGCTCTTCCCCTGCAGCGCGTCGGCGGTGATCTTGACGTCCTGGCGGGGCTTCAGCTTGGCCACCTCCGCCTCGTCGACCTTGACCCGGATGAAGAGCCGCGAGAGGTCAGCGAGGGTGAGCAGCGTCTGACCGCCCTGCGCGGTGCCCGCGGTGATCACCTGGCCGGGGTTCACGACGCGGTCCAGGATCGTCCCGGCCGAGGGCGCCAGGATCCTGGTCTCGGCGAGGCGGTCCCTGGCCTCGTCCAGCGAGGCCCGCGCCTTGATGATCTGGGCCGCCGTGACCTGGCCCTCGCCGCGCAGCACCGCGAGCTCCTTCCGCTGCTGGTCGATCGCCTCGCGCGCGACCAGGCCCTTCGCCTGGAGCGCCTCGTCGCGCCCGAGCTGCGCCTGCGCGTGCGCCAGCTTCGAGGCGACGTTCCCGCGATTCGCCACGACGACCGCGAGGTCCGCTTGCGCCTGCGTCAGCTTGCGCCGCTCGACGACGGGGTCGATCTCGATCAGCAGCGCGCCCCTCTCCACCACGTCGCCCGCCTGCACCTTGACCGCCTGGATCGTCCCGGAGGCCTTCGACTTGATCTCGACCGTGTACTCGGGCTCGACCGCGCCCGTCGCCGAGACCTCGATGGTGAGGTTGCCGCGCTTCGCCTCCACGATCTGCGTGGCCTCCTTCGCGGCAGGCTGGGTCCTGGTCCGGTAGTAGTAATAGCCGCCGCCGGCGCCGAGCCCGAGGACGACGACCAGGAGGACGATGCGCCTGGCAGGAGATCGCTTCATCTCGAGGCCTCCTTCATCTCGTTCGCGCCGCCCTCGGCGCTCAGGCCCAGGCGGCCAAGGAGCCCGCCCGAGGCGGCCTGCATGTCGACGACAGCCTTCACCAGGTCCGCGAGCGCCTGCTCGCGCGTGAGGCGCTCGGCCACCACCTCGAGCTGGACCGTGCTCAGGATGTGCGCGGTGATCTTGCCTGCCTTGTAGCGTTCGGTCTCGTTCCGCAGCTTCTCCTCCGCGACCCTGGCCGCCTCCTCGGTGAGCCGGAGCTGCTGCCGCGCGAGCTGAAGGCTCCGCCAGGCGAGGTTGAGCTCGAGCGACAGCTCCTGGACCGCGACCTGCTCGCCGAGCTCGGCGCGGCGCACCTGGATCACGGCGAGCTCCCGGCGAGCCTTCGCCTCGAGGTTGCCGAGCGGGACCTCGAGCACGAGCCCGGCCGACCAGCCGACCCGCTTGAGCTCGTAGCTCCGCCAGTAGCCGGAGCTGTAGCCGCTCGCGGTCGTGGGGTCGCTCGAGTCGCCGGAGAGGCCGGAGAGGTTGAGGCCCGCGACGAGATCGAGCCTGGGGAGGAGCCGATGCCTGGCGACGCCCTCCTCGGTCCGGCGGATCTTGGTGGTGATCAGCAGCGAGCGGTAGTCGCCGCGCTGCGTGAGCGCCTGCTTCTGGAGCTCGGCGAGGGACCAGCGCGGCGCCGACCGCCTCGGCACCGAGACCGGGGTGAGCTCGGGCGTCTCCAGCGAGGTGGCGCCGACCGCGCCGATGATGCGGGAGAGCCGATCGCGCACGTTGGCGAGGGCCTGCTCGGCGGCCAGCTTGGCGCGCCGCTGGATCTGGACCGTGTAGGCCGCCGAGGCCTTCTCCGAGGCAGGGAGCTTGCCTGCGCCGATCAGCGCCTCGGTCTCCTTCAGGGTCTGCTCGGCCATCTGCAGCGCGCTCCCCTCGATCGCGACCTTGGCGAGCGCGGCGCGCAGATCCCAGTAGCCCTTGAGGGTCGAGGCAGCGATCAGCTCGGCCTGGCGCTGGAGGAGCGCCCCCGCCGCCTCGCGGTTGAGCCGCGCCCCGACGATGGCAGCCTCGTTCGCGGAGCGGCTGATCCCCTGGAGCAGCGCCTGGCGCGCCTGCACGTAGAGCCGGGTCTCGTAGGAGGGATCGAGCCCGCGGCCGCCGAAGAGCAGGTCGGTGGAGAAGCGCCCCTCGAGCGTGGTGCCGATGCTGAACGTCTTGCGGACGCCGACCTCGCCGCCGACGGCGGTGGTCTGCGAGGCCACGCCGAGCCCCGAGGTCGAGGCGGGCGCGCCGGCGACATCGGCGCTGCCGAAGAGCAGCGGGCGAAAGGCCGCCTCCGCGATCTGCTCGGACCACCCGGTGAGGTCCGGGTCCAGGCGGTCGAGCTTGAGGTTGAGGTTCTCGCGCAGGGCCCGGCGCACGGCCTCCTGGGGGGTGAGCCGGAGCGGCTCCGCGCCCGCCGTCGCTGCCCCGAGGCCGAGGACGGTGAGGGCGAGCCAGCCGGGCCAGCCGAGCCTTTGGGTCGACATCTGCTCCTCCGTGTCGCGTTGTGGCTGGGCGCTACTATAACGCCGTTCGTCGTCGAGCGGGCGCGAGGCCCGACGGCCGCGCGGAGAGCGAGCAAGGATCCTCCCGCGCAGGGCAGTGGCGGGCAGCGGTTTGCGCTAAGATACCGCCGTGCGGCGCCCCCACTTCAGGTCCCTGCTCGGCCGGCTCCTCGCCGCCTACCTGCTGCCCACGCTCGCGCTGCTCGCGGCCTTCGGCTACCTCGCCTACCGCGTCACCGAGCGGAGCCTGGAGGACTCGCTCGGCCGACGGCTGACCGGCATCGCGCAGGCCGCCGCGACGCAGATCCTCCCCGAGTCGGTGCAGTTCCTCGTCGCAGGAGACGACGAGAGCCGCACCGGGCAGCGCCTGGTCCGCAAGCTCCGTCACCTGCAGCAGCGCACCCGCGTGGCGCGCATCTTCATCCTCGACGCGGACCTCCGCGGCCGCTCCGACACGCAGCAGAGCATGCGCATCGGCGACCGCTACTACCACGCCGAGGCCGACCGCTCCGAGCTCCGCCGCGTCTTCGCCGGCGAGGAGGCGAGCTCGGTGCTCTTCACCGGCGAGGACCGCCGGGCCTACAAGACCGGCTACGCGCCGATCCACGGCGAGGGCGGCGGCGTGGTGGCGGCGATCGGCGTCGAGGGGAGCGCCGAGTTCTACGTGGTCCTCGCGCGCCTCAGGAACTACCTGCTCCTCTCCGGCGGCATCGTCGCCGTCCTCGTCGCGCTGGTCAGCCTGCTCGTCGCCCGTCGCATCACGCGGCCGCTCCGCCGCCTCGCCGGCGAGGCCGAGCGGATCGGCGCCGGCGAGCTGGAGCAGCCGATCCCGGTCACCTCGCGCGACGAGGTCGGCCTGCTGGCGGCGACGATGAACGAGATGCGCCAGGGCCTCTTCGAGCGCGACCAGCACATGCAGCTGATGCTCTCCGGCATCGCGCACGAGGTGCGCAACCCGCTGGGCGGCATCGAGCTCTTCAGCGGCCTGCTCCGCGACGACCTGCAGGGCTCCCCGGAGCAGCTCCAGCACGTGCAGCGGATCGAGCGCGAGCTCGCCTACCTGAAGAAGGTGGTCGGCGACTTCCTCGACTACGCGCGCCGCTCGCCGCCGGCGCTGCAGCGCGCCGACCTGCGGGCGATCGCGAGCGAGGTGGTGGAGATCCTGGCCAAGGACGCTGCCGAGCGCGAGCTCACGGTCTCCGCCGACGGCGCGGCGACCGCGCCCGTCCGCTGCGACCCCGAGCAGCTGCGGCGCGTGCTGATCAACCTGGCGCGAAACGCGATCCAGGCCACTCCGGCGGGCGGCCGCGTGACCCTGCGCTTGACCGCGGAGGGCGGCGACTGCGCCTGCGCGGTGGAGGACACCGGGAGCGGCATCGCCCCCGACGTGCTCCCCCGCGTCTTCACCCCCTTCTTCACCACGCGGGAGAAGGGGACCGGGCTGGTGCTCGCGCTGGCGAAGAAGATCGTGGACGATCACGGCGGCGCGCTCGAGGTGCAGAGCGAGCCCGGCAAGGGCTCGAGCTTCCGCGTGACGCTCCCCCGAGGAGAAGGCGATGGCGACGATCCTCATCATCGATGACAACGAGACCATCCGCATCGGCATCGAGCACGTGGTGAAGAAGATGGGCCACCACGCGCTCACGGCCGCGGCGGGCGCCGAGGGGCTGGCGCTGATGCGCAAGCACCAGGTCGACTTCCTCATCACTGACCTGAAGATGGAGGGGATGGACGGCGTGCAGGTGCTGAGGGCCGCCGCCGAGCTCGACCCCGACTGCCCGGCGATGATCATCACGGCCTTCGGCACCGTGGAGACCGCCGTCGAGGCGATGAAGACCGGCGCCTTCGACTTCATCCAGAAGCCCTTCGCCCCCGAGGTGGTCCGCCTCAAGGTGGAGCGCGCGCTCGACCTGCGGGCGACGCGGCAGGCGCGCAACCGGCTGGAGTCGGAGAACGAGTACCTCCGGTCGGAGGCCAAGCAGGTCGGCGAGCTGGTCGGCTGCTCGCAGCCGATGCAGTCGCTCTTCCGGGTCATCGAGAAGGTGGCGCCGACCGACTCCTCGGTGCTGATCACCGGCGAGAGCGGCACCGGCAAGGAGCTGGTCGCCCACGCCATCCACAAGCTCAGCAGGCGCGCGAGCGGTCCCTTCATCAAGGTCAACTGCGGCGCGCTGACCGAGACGCTCCTGGAGAGTGAGCTCTTCGGACACGAGAAGGGCTCCTTCACCGGCGCCATCCGGCGCAAGCTCGGCCGCTTCGAGCTGGCCGACGGTGGGACCCTCTTCCTCGACGAGATCGGCGACGTCTCGCCGGCGCTGCAGCTGAAGCTGCTCAGGGTCCTGCAGGAGCGGGAGTTCGAGCGCGTCGGCGGCGAGGCCACCGTCCACGTGGACGTGCGCGTGCTCAGCGCGACGAACAAGAACCTGCAGCAGGAGGTGAGCTCGGGGCGCTTCCGCGAGGACCTCTACTACCGCCTGCACATCGTCCCGCTCGGCATCGCCCCGCTCCGCGAGCGGCGCGAGGACATCCCGGTGCTCGCGCTCCACTTCGTCAAGAAGCTGGCGCCGAGGACCAACCCCGCGGTCACCGCCCTCGACGACGCGGCGCTCGGGCGACTGATGAGCTACGGCTGGCCCGGGAACGTGCGCGAGCTGGAGAACGTCATCGAGCAGGCGCTGGTCTTCGCCGAGGGGAGCACGATCTCGGTGGGCGCGCTGCCCGAGCACCTGCGCGGTCAGGAGAGCGGCGAGCAGCTGCCCCTGCCGAAGGGAGAGATGTCGCTGCCGGAGGTCCTCGAGGACCTCGAGCGGCAGCTCATCCTGCGCGCCTACCAGAAGGCGAACGGGGTCAAGACCGAGACCGCGCGGCTGCTCGGGATCAAGACCAGCGCGCTCTACTACAAGCTGGAGAAGTACGGGATCAGCTGACCTCGCGCCCCTCACCATCCGTGAGCACATCTCGCCACAAGGCGAGCCCGGGCCCGCCTCGCCCAGTTCATCGGGGAGCCCCAAGCGCGCCGAAGCGCGGGCTCCTCGCCACAGCGCACCGCTCGCGCGCAGGCGCCTCTGCACTGAGCAACTGCGCGCGCGAGGAACATGGGAATGCTTCGGCGCCGCTGCTGGTGATCAGCGTCGACGCACCAGCGAGCAAGAACACAAGCTCCCCGATGAAGTGGGCGAGGCGTGCGGCGAAGCCGCTGCCCGGGCGGCGAAGGTTCATCAGAGGTGATGCGTTCGCCGGCGAAGCCGGGCCGACTGCATCAGCACGAGATCGGGAGGTGGGAGGGTGCGGGGAGCGAAGAACAGACGGCTCCCCTCAGCTGCTACTTCCAACGAGGGGTGCCGGGGAAAAAAAAGGGCGCGCCGCGTGGGGAGGGCACGCGGCGCGCGGACTCGCCTAGATCGGCGAGTGGAACTCGCAGGTACCCACGGGCTCCAGGTTGCTGCCCTTGGGGACGAACTTCACCGCCACGTTCAGGCGCAGGTCCTTCGTCACCTGGAGGTCGATGCCCTTCTTCAGCCCGAGCTCGACGCTCTTGACCTGCGTCTGCGTGTTGGTGACCAGCGTCTTGATGTCCTTCACGCCTGCCGCCAGGCTCTGCTCCAGGGTCCAGCCGCTCACCATCGGGAAGCAGAGCGGCGCGCCCGGCGCCACGTTCGAGGTGCCGCCGGTCAGCAGGTGCGTCATGCCGGAGCTCAGCGCGTGGGCCAGGTCGGCGACCTGCTCCGGCGTCTTCGCCCACACCTCGGGCATCATCGGCAGCGCGACCTTGGTCCACTCGCGGCCCAGGATGCGCGTGCCCTGAGCGTCGAGCTGCTTCCACGCCTCGGCGTAGCAGGCAGCCACGGACGCGGCGTGCATCTCGTACTCCCGCATCGCCCAGCAGAGGGCTGGCGAGGCCTGGCCGTACGCCTCGCCCAGGCAGACGGTATCGCGACCCGCCTGGAACCCGGGGACCGGCGCCCCGGACTCGATCTGGATCTCCTTGGCGGGGTAGATGGGGCAGCTCACCGTGTCTACCCGGTCGGCAACTGGTGCGGGGATGCTGGGTCCGCTTGGCTCTGGCGGCTGCTCGCCCGGCAGCACCGCGGTGCTACCAACCTCAGTGACTGAGCCTGGAGCTCCTGGTCCAGGGCTCCAGCCGCCGGTGTCATCCACTCCGCAGCCAAAGAACAATGCACTTGCGATAAAGGCGAGTCCTACAGTCAGGTTCCTCATCTGTTTCCTCCCGGTTTGCTCTGGCAGCGCTCCTTTGGGTCTCCCGTTGATATTCGTTCCACTCGCGATCTTTAGTAACTATACCAACGATAAATTTTACGTCAATATTTTTTTGTCACTTCGCTTGCGAAATTTTGAGCGAGCGGGGAATGGCGGGCCAACCCCGCACGACGCCACATTTCTTCGTCATAACGCGTGGTTCGATCGATGGGTTTCTGAGGAGGCGGCGCACGGTCCTCAGAAATCTGAGGGTGTCGACGGCTTGCGTTCCGGAAGGGCTTGAACTACAAGGATCTGGTCACTGGTCGCCGAGGGATCCAGGTGGCATGACGGTTGCTGTCTTTCCAGGCAAGTGAGCTGAAGACATCTCGATGATGCGGCCCCTCGCCATTTGCTTTGCTCTTGCCCTCCTGCTGCCGGCCGCGGTGCGCGCCGAGGGCGAGCAGGACAGCATCGCCAGGCTGGAGAAGCAGCGCACGCTCCTCGAGAGCCACACCGGGCGGCTGGAGGCGATGCTGGCGGAGCAGGGCAAGCGCATCACCCGGCTGAAGACGCAGCCGGCCGGCGTCGCGCGCGACTATCAGCTCGGCGCTGCCCTGCGGGAGAACCTGGAGCTGGCGACGAAGCTCACCCGCCAGCGCTCGCAGCTCCGCGCGCTCACGCAGCAGCTGGCCCTGGCCTACGCCGCGGCGGCCTCGCGCGCCGGCGGGGCGGAGCGCGCGCGCCTCGAGCGACGGCGGGCGCAGCTCGCGGCCCTGCTCGGCAGCGGTCCGGCGCGGATCGTCACACGGGAGAAGGCGAGCCCGCTCGACGCCCCGGAGGACCTGGAGGAGAAGGCTGACCTCCTGCAGGACTCCGAGGAGAAGGTGCGCCGGCAGCTGCGCCAGGTGCAGGCGAAGATCTCCATGCTGGAGCGACGCGCCCGCCTCGAGCGCCACGGCAAGGCGCTCGATGACAACCCGTTCGTCGAGGACTCGCCCCGTCGCAGCGGCGCAGCCCGCAAGGTGGCCGCGGCGGCCGCCGACAGCGCCAGCGGCAAGAGCAACGCGCCTTCGCCCTCGGCGATGGGCCCCACCTCGCCCGCGCCGCCTCCGGCCAAGTACGGCGCTGGCGCTGGCGAGAGCGGCGCGATGGCCGACGCCGCTGACCCGACCTCGAGCGGCTCCGTCCGCGCCGGCGTCGGCAGCGTGGCACGCACCGGCGGGGGCAGCTCGGAGATCATCTCGATCCGCGACGTGCTCGACCCCGCCATCCTGAAGGACCCGGCGAGCCCGGAGCGGGGCGACAGCCTGCGGGCGCGCCTGGCCGCGCTGAAGAGCGCCGGGGCCCGCCTGAACGACGTGGCGGGCAAGCTCTCCACACAGGCGCGCGACCTCCGCCAGCGGGCGAAGACGCTTCGCTCGGGCAAGCCCTAGCAGCGCTCGCCGCGACGCCTCGCTCGTCACGCCCGTCCCCT
The DNA here is from genome assembly GCA_022710245.1 of Myxococcota bacterium. Next base: position 156 of record JAKLHH010000134.1, on the reverse strand, counting down.
GCACGCCCTCACGGTCCGTACTCGTACCTCAGCCCGAGGAAGAGCGTCTGCCGCAGGAAGCCCGCCCCGGCGAGGAGCGGCTGCGGTAGATCCCCCTTCACCGACGACTCGTTCACGTAGAGCCCGTAGCGCAGGATGACCGCCCAGCGCTCGGTC
>JAKLHH010001339.1 GCA_022710245.1 Myxococcota bacterium | reverse complement strand
AAGTCCGCACCCAAGAAGTCCGCACCCAAGAAGTCCGCACCCAAGAAGTCCGCACCCAAGAAGTCCGCACCCAAGAAGTCCGCACCCAACGCCGAGCGGACGACGCGGACCCATGCGAAGCTCGGCACCCTCTCCTTCGATCCGAACCTGAGCTGGTGGAGCGGGACGGTGCGCGTGGGCGCGGTCGGCGGCGTCCACCTGCACCTCGAGGCGCCCCTCGACCTCGACGCGTCGGCGCTGGACCGCGCCGCGGCCGCCGTCAACGCGGTCGGGTCTCGCTGCGACGAGCTCAAGGACTACGCTGCGTCGAAGCTCCTCACGCTGAAGAACGAGAGCTGGCTCGGCGAGGGCGAGGCCGAGCTCGACGAGGCGGCCTTCTCTGCCCGCCTGACCCCCCGGAGCCTCCTCATCTCTGGCGAAGGCGCGGCCTGCTCCCTCCACTTCGACGCGGGCGACCTCTTCTGGGGGCACGGGGTCACCGTCGACCTGGGACCGAAGCTGAAGCCGATCAGCGCGGAGATGGAGTGAGCCTCGGGGACGCCCTTGACGGCGTTTTCGCCTTGCGACGTCGCGGCGGCCGCACTATGACCGCGGCATGGGACGCTTCGGCGACTGGGTGAACAAGAAGGTGGGTCGCGCGCCCGCCGCCGCGCGCGGCACGATCGAGCGCTTCGACGAGGCGAGCGGGACCGGCAGCCTGCGCCTCGCGCAGGGCGGCACGCGCGACTTCCGGCTGGACCAGTGCATGTTCACGCCCTTCGAGGGCCTGCCGGTCCTCGTCGAGGACGCGGCGCTGCGCCTGGCCCCCGAGGCGCACCCGCGCTACGGCGAGCTCCTCGAGCAGCACGCCGCCTCGAGGCAGGAGCGCGAGGAGCAGGCCGCCGAGCGCTACCAGGCGCAGCGCCAGGAGCGCTTCGCCGAGTTCGCCGCGCGGCGCCCGGTGGACGCACGGCTCGAGGCCGCCCTCGAGCAGGCGCCCGACGACCTCGAGTCGCTGCAGGTCTACGCCGACGTGCTCCAGCAGCAGGGCCACGAGCTCGGCCGCCTGATCGCGGTCGCCTGCGCCCTCGAGCGCGGCGAGGGCGACGCCGCCGCGCTCCAGCGCGAGCACGACCGGCTCCGCGACGCGCAGCTCGAGGCGCTCGGCCTCCCCGAGGGGCTGGTGCGGCTGGAGTGGCGGCGCGGCCTGATCGAGGCGGCGCGGCTCGGCTGCAACTGGCCAGACGACATGCTCGACCCGGACGGGGACGACTGGCCCGACGAGGTGCTCGCGCGGCTCCTCGGCGCGCCCGCGGCGCGCTTCCTGCGCCGGCTCACCCTCGGGCTCCTCGACGAGGAGGGCGTCCTCGGCGCGGACCTCTTCCCGCTGCTGGAGCGCTGCGGCCCGCTCGGCGCGCTGCGCGAGCTCGTCGTCGGGGACTTCGTCCGCGGCGACGAGATGGAGCTCTCCTGGACCACCCTGAACCGCCCGCCGCCCTACCTCGCGCTGCCCTCGCTGGAGCGCCTCGAGCTGCAGGCCGGTGAGCTCGAGCTCGGCGAGATCGTGCTGCCGTCGCTGCGCAGCTTCGAGGTGCGCACGGGCGGGCTGACCAGCGCGAACCTCGCGGCCATCGTCGGCGCGCGCTGGCCGCGCCTGCGGCGGCTCTGCGTGTGGTTCGGCGATCCCGGCTACGGCGCCGAGGGCGGCGTGGAGGACCTGGGCCCGCTCCTCGCCGGCGAGGGCCTGCCAGAGCTCGGAGAGCTCGGCCTCTGCAACGCGATCTTCGCCGACGAGCTCTGCGGCGCGCTCCCGGACGCCCCGGTGCTCGCGCGGCTGCGCGTCCTCGACCTCTCGCGCGGCGCGCTCACCGACGCCGGCGCGCGGGCGCTGGCGCAGCAGAAGGACCGGCTCGCGCACCTCGAGCGCCTCGACGTCGCGGACTGCTGCCTCTCGCCGGCGGGCGTCGCGCTCCTCGAGTCCCTGCCCTGCCCCGTCGTGATCGGCGAGCAGCGCGAGGGCGACGAGGACGCTCGCTACGTGGCGGTCGGGGAGTAGGCGCGCCTCCATGAGCGATGACCCATGAGCGATGGCCCTCTCGCGTTGCCGCTCCACCGGAGCGCCGTCCTCGACCGCGCCGCCTTCGACGCGATGCTGGAGGCCTACCCCCGGGGCTGGGTCGTGCGCCTCGGCGAGGCCGGCTCCATCACGGTGCACCACGGCCCTCCCGCGCACCTCGCCTTCGCGGGGGCGACGGGACGGCCGGTCTGCGTCTCCGAGCTCGAGGGCACGCTCCGCACCACCGCGACCACCCCGGAGGACTCTGCCCTGGTCGAGGAGCTCTTCG
>JAKLHH010001338.1 GCA_022710245.1 Myxococcota bacterium | reverse complement strand
TGCTGCCCCTTCCCCTCCGCCGAGCAGGCAGCCCGCAGCGTGTGGGTCGACCAGTTCTGCAGGGTCAGGGTCTCCTGGTCCTCGCCCAGGAAGTGGAAGAACCCGATGCTGCCCCCGGTGAGCCGCTCGGCCTCGTCCACCGTCCGCTGCAGCACCTCGTCCATCGTGTGCGTGAAGGCGAACTCGGAGAGCGCCAGGCGCGACTCGAGGAGCGCGTCGGCGAGCGCGTCAGAAGGCCCACGCGTCTGAAGCCCACGCGTCTGAAGCCCGGCTGCGGCGTCCTGGTCCATGGATGCGAGCTCTCCAGGGCAGCGACTGTAGCACGGCGGCGGGCAGACAGCAGACGCTGGCGCATGGCGGGGCTCTGATGCAGGTCCAGGCTCGCGCGCGGGACAGCGCGCTCGCCACCTGCCCGGCTCAGCAGCCGCGGACGACTGTTCGCAGCCTCGCGACCGGACATGACTTCTCTGCCGACAGCGCGGGTTCAGCCTGCCGCGGCGCTGGCACCCGTCTTGCTGCTCCTCTGGCCGGAGACCGGGAGTGAATGATGATCAACGACACCGAGACGCAGGGGCTGCTGGGGCTGGTGGATCGACTGACGGCCCGGGGCGGCCTGACCAAGGAGACGACGGAGGTCGCGCTCGAGGTGCCGCTCGAGCGCGCGGGCACGAGCGGGTTCTTCGAGGTGCTCCGGGGGACGGCGTCCGAGCGCTCCCCCTTCGAGGCGGTGGAGGTCCGGGTGCCGTGCCACGGGGCGCGCGGGGGGATCTTCGTCGGTCGCCTGCGGCCGGAGGCGCGGATCACCGAGGCGGAGGTGCGCGAGCGGCTCGGCGCGCCCCTGCGGCTGCGCTTCTCCTTCCCCAGGCACTCCCAGCGCCGGGTGAGCCTGACCTTCGTGCGCGACGAGGCCGAGGTGACCTTCGGCTTCGATCTCACCTCCCGCTTGCTGCAGCTGGTCACCATCGACCGCATGCCTGGCGCCCTGGCGAGGGCGGCTCAGGTGCAGTGACCGCCGGAAGCGCTGTCACCGCCTCGAGGGGCGCGAGTGGAAGAGCGCACGGACGCCGCACGGCCCCGAGGCCAAGGGCGCCAGCGCGCTGCGCGCGGGCCGCGTCGACCGCCCCCGTGGCAGCCGCACCTCCTGAGTGCAGGCCTCCTCCAGCCGCGCCTCCTCCGTCAGCTCCCGCACGGTGGTCCGCACCGCATCGATCGGCGCGGGGACCTCGCTGACGGTGAGCAGGAGCTGGTTCGCCACCACCGCACCGACCCACGCCCTGGGGTCCAGACGGCGCGGCTCGCAGAGGCCCGAGTCGGTCCGGTAGATGGCGGTGACCAGGAACTGGCCGGTGCGGAGGCGTCCCTCGACCACGCGACGGTTGAGCTGCGCCAGCTCCTCCCAGGGCGCGAGCGGCAACGCCGCGCCCGGCGGCAGCGCGACGAGCTCCTGGCGGGTCGGCCGGGGCGGCGGCACCGCCGGCTCCAGCCAGGCGAGCGGTCGGCCCGCCGGATCGCAGATGCGCAGCTGGAGGTCGAGGTTGCTCGCGCGGCGGAGCACGATGAGCTCCCGGACGCCCACGTTGAGGAGCCGCGCCCGCAGCTCGATCGGCTGGCCGGGCGCGTGGACCGAACGTACCGCCGCCAGCTCGAGCGCCAGCCCGCTCACGGGCCAGCCAGGACGCGGTGCGGCTCGGGAGACCACCGCGGTGGTCGTGGTGGAGGTGGACGTCGCGTCCTCGATCACCAGACGCAGCCGGCGGGGCTGGAGGGGCTCCTCGTCAATCGGCCCCAGCAGCTTGCACATCATGGGTTCCTCCTGCTCCTGGAAGAAGCAGGAACGGTGCCAGGAGCGCCCATCCTGCAACCCCGCAACGCCGCAGGACCCGAGCTCGCGAGCCGTCGAGCCGGGCGTACCTCTCTTGGCCCGGTCGTCCACGGCGCTGCGGTGGGGAGACCCTGACGCTGGCTGGAGCCCTGGCCAGGATGCGTCGGGGGTGAAAGGCTTGTACGCGACCCGGACGCCGTGCTACCAGCTAGCCGATCAACTCAGCGGGTTCGCAGCCTCACCCCGCGCCGCGCGTTCCCTGGAGGTCCCATGCTCCGCCGCCTCACCCTCGTCCTCGCCAGCCTGCTCCTCTGCGTCGTCGCTGACGCGCAGCCCAGACCCAAGCGCAAGGCCCCGCCGAAGGCCGACCAGAACATGCCGGTCCGCGACGCGCCGACGGTCGAGGGCTTCACGCCCGAGACCGGCGCCGCCGGCACCGTGGTGACGATCAAGGGGAGCGGCTTCGACGAGACGACGCAGGTCCGCTTCAACGGGCGCACCCTCG
>JAKLHH010001337.1 GCA_022710245.1 Myxococcota bacterium | reverse complement strand
CTCCTGCAGGTGCTGCTGCACGACCTTGAGGGTGGGGCCGCGGAAGGGCGGCGCCCCGGCCAGCATCTCGTGGAGGAGGACGCCGACGCTGTAGAGGTCTGTGCGTGGGCCCGCCGCACCGACCCCGCCGAGCTGCTCGGGGGCGAGGTAGAGCGGCGCGCCGCGGACCTCCGCGGTCGCCGCGCTGGCGCTGACCTCCACCGCGAGGTAGCCGACTCCGAGGTCCAGCAGCTTGACGAGGCCGCCCCTCGCCGCGCCACCGCAGAGGAAGACGTTGGCCGGCTTGAGGTCGTGGTGCACGAGCCCCGCGCGATGCACGGCCTCGAGCCCGCGGAGGATCTGGCGGGCGATCGCGAGGCTGCGGTCGATCGGCAGGGCGTCGGCGCCGGCGAGCGCCTGGCGGAGATCGCAGCCCTCGAGCCACTCCATGGCGATCAGCAGCTCGCCGCGCGGACCGAGGCCGACCTCGAGGACGCTGGGGAGGTGCTCGCCAGGGGCGCGCGCTGCCGCGCCGAGGTCCTGGCGCAGCCGCGCGAGGCGCTCCTCCCCGCCGAGGCGAACGTCGAGGAGCTTCAGCGCCACTGGCCGCGGGACCGGGCCCTCGAGGCGCGCGCGGTAGACGCGCCCGCTGTCGCCCTCGCCGATCTGCGCGAGCACCGTGTAGCGCCCGACGAGGGTCTCGCCGAGCGGATAGGGATAGGGGCCCGCGGTCAGGCGCTCCTGCTCCTCTTGCGTGGTCATCCGGCGCATGCGCTGCCTCGTGAAGGGAACAATGGCGTCCTGCCACCTCTCCGCGCGGTCCTGGCGCCTGTCCGCGACCCGCTCAGCCGATCACCGCCTTGACCGCGTCGATGATCAACGCGAGGTCATCGTAGGCGCGCCTGGCGACGGGGCTGCCGACCACGGTCTGGGTGTGGAGCAGCTGCTCGCGGCGCGCGACCATCAGCTCGAGCAGCGCGCCGAGCCCGATCTGCTCGAGGGTGGTCTCGTCGAGGACGACGGTGCGGCCGGGTGCGGCGCCGTCGTCGGTGAAGCCGCGAGCCACGAGCTCTCGCTTCAGCCGCGCGAGCGTGGCCCGATCCATCTTCGCCGTCGCGACCGTATCTTTGCCGTCGCGATCCATCGTCGTCGCGATCCATCGTCGTCGTCGGGTCTACGGGCACTCGGGCAGGCTGAGGAGGTTCTCGGGCTGCTCGCCGTCGTCGCTGGTCTTCAGGTACTTGTGTCCACGCGTCACGGCGACCACCACGTCCACCGGCCGCCCGGCCCTCTCCACATAGAAGTTGAAGCGGCCCGCCTCGATGGCCCGGACCACGTCGTCCTGGCTCAGGCGCCAGCGCCGGCCCTGCTGGCTGACGCCGCCGACCAGCTCGATTCGCTCATGGGCGTTCGACCGCCCGCTCTTCTTGATGAAGCAGATCTCGTGACGGAACATCGCCAGAGCACCTCCTCGCGCCACCCTGCACCTCACCTCAGACCCTCCTCTCTGCACCTTAGCCAGGTCGCGCGAGCCCGCGCCAGGACACAGATGTGGGGTGCCACGTCGGTCGGCTTACGTTTATTTCAGAGCCAGAGCGTGCGGGAGAGAGGACGGCCGTCAGCGGGCGGTGGGCAGCTCGGAGGCGTGGCCCGCCGGGGCGTGGAGGGCGGCCTCGTCGAGGAAGGTCTTCCGGGCGGGCGGCGAGAGGAGCAGCGGGTCGACGGAGCGGAGCTCCTCGAGGAAGCCGCGGACGCCGAGGTGCTCGAGGCGAGCGAGCTCGCCCGCGTCGAGGCAGACCAGGCGGCGCACCTCGAGCTCGCCCGCGGGCGTGGGGACGCTGCCGAGGACGGGATCGGTGGTGGCCAGGGCGCCGAGGGGCGGGCCGGGAAAGATCCCCTCGGGCAGGCGCGGGAGCGGGAGGCCGGCGATCGGCACGCAGTCTCCGACATGGAGCTCGCTGCCCGCGCGCAGCACGTGGCGGCACTGGTAGCGGAGGAGCGCGTCAGCCCAGGGCCCGAGGGGGACACCGGCCGGCATGGCGAGCGAGTGCTCGTGCTGCAGCCCCTCACGGCAGCTCTCGGGCGAGACGAGGTGGCTGAGCCCGTAGGTGACGAGGAGCGTGTACGGGATCGGTCCCGGGACCCGGACCATGCCCACGCTCCAGACCGGTGGGCCGCCCGCGTCGGAGCGGAGGACCCGGGCGGGATCGATCGCGTGCATGACGCGGCCGCCGAGGCGGGCGAGCGCGTCGTCGAGCGCGGCGAGGACCTCGTGGCGCACCGGGCGAGCTGCTTCGGCGAGCGGGAACGCGGGGCGCTTGCTGGCGGGGCACATCGGGGCTCCTTGCG
>JAKLHH010001336.1 GCA_022710245.1 Myxococcota bacterium | reverse complement strand
CCCTGCTCGCCGAGGAGCTCGATCGGCACGGCGGCTGTGCCTGTCTGCTCTCCTGACGCGCGAGGAAGGTTCACGACGACGGGCGCGGCCGCCAAGGCTGACCCTGATGCCGGCCGCGGCTCGACGACTCCGAGGCTCTCAACGGGTACCGCCCCCGTCAGCATCGCGGTGTCTCGCTTCGCGACAGGCAGCTTCCAGGTCGGCGATGAGGAGTGCACCGGCGCTGGTGGCACAGGCGGCACGAGGCCCTGCGGCAGCTGCACGGTGTGACGCGCTGGATCGAGCGTCGGCGACGCGACCGCTTCGATCCGCGCCGGCGCGGGGGTGGGCACGGACAAGGGCGACAGCGTCGCCGCCGGCATCAGCAGCGTGGCCTCGTGACGCGGAGCAGGCGCAGCATCGTGGGTGAGCGGCGGGCTGGGCGAGGTGCCCCGCGAAGGGACCTGCGGCAGGTGGACAGCCGCGGCGGGCGCCGCCGCTGGCGTGATCTCCGAGCGCGTGACCGCGAGGACCTCCGGCTCCTCGGGCCGAGCCGCTGGCGCGGGGATCCCCGAGCGCGTGACCGCGGGGATCTCCGGCTCCTCGCGAGGCGGGATCGCAGACGGCGACGGCGCGGGGACCACCGAGCGCGTGACCGAGGGGACCTCCGGCTCCTCGCGAGGCCGGATCGCAGACGGCAATGGCAACGGCACCGACGCGGCGCGGGCTGCGGGCGCGGTCGTCGAGAGCGCCGCGGCTGGCTCCCTCGCCATCGCGAGCCCCGGCTCCCCTCGGGGCGCCGCGTCGCTCGTCGACGGCGCCGGCCGCGCGCCCTCCGGATCCTTCAGGCGGGCCACGAGCTGCGCCAGCTTTGCCGCACAGCTCGCCGCGTCCGCCGCGCCAGGCTGCGCCGCGAGGAGCTCCGCCGCGAGCTCGGCCGCGCTCGCCGGCCTCGTCCCGGGATCCAGCGAGAGCGCACGCTTCACCGCCGTGTCGAGGGCCGGGCTCGCCCCCGCGCAGAGCTCGCTCACGGCTGGCAGGTCGGTCACCCGGTCGCAGAGCTTCTGGCGTGTCGTGGGATCGCGGCCGGGCTCGCCGGTCACAGCCTCGAAGAGCACCAGCGCGCAGCTGAAGAGGTCCGAGCGCACGCTCGCCTTGCTCTTCACCAGCTCGGGCGCGTCGTACGCGCGGTCCGCCAGCAGCATCCCGGCCGCGGTCCGCTCGGGGACGCCCGCGGCAGCCGCCGAGGCGAGCTCGCCGAGGAGCACGCCCCCGTCGTCGGCGACGCGGATCGTCCGTGGGCTCAGCCCGCGGTGGATCACGGGCTCGGCGAGCCCGTGCAGGTGCTCGAGCGCCGCGAGGACCCGCAGCGCGACGTGGACGCCTGTCGTCGGCCCGAGCGGGCCGCTCTTCAGCAGCTCCGAGAGCCGCGGCGCTACGGGCTGGAGCGCGAGGTAGGGCCGTCCCCCGAGCTCGCCGTGGTCGACCAGGCGCGGCAGCGCCGGGTGCTCGCCGATACGCTCGTGGATCTGGCGCTCGCCGAGGAACAGGCGCCTCATCTCGGAGTCGCTGGTGATCGCCAGGCGCAGCTCGACCGGCCTGCCGAGGGGACCAACGGCCTCGTAGCACTCGGCGGTGGAGCTGGACTGCAGCCGACGTCGGATCTGATAGCCGCCGATGCGGCCCCCACTCTCCAGCGGCATCGCGCGACCTTAGTCTGGCCCCCCTGGAGTGTCAACGCGCCCGCGGCCCGGGGGCCCGGGCGGCCCGGGTGCGGCGGGGCGAGGCGCGCGGCAGGGTGCGGCGGGCGCGGCAAGGCGGCCTCGGCGCCCAGCTGATCACCAATCCACCGGGTCAGCCCGCGCGTCGATAGCGCAGGAGGCTCTCGACGGCCCAGTCGTAGTCCATGGCCTCACCTCGCCAGCGCGTGAGCCCGGTCTCCGGGCCGAGGTCGAGCCCGAGCGCACGGTTCCGGCGAGCGAGCGCCAGGGCGTCGGTCGCGGGCGGGACCGGGCTCGCGGGGAGCGGCTGGCCGTCCGGAGCGAGGAAGCGCAGCGCCATGGGGGCACGCCCTTCGACCCGAAAGCCGCCCTCGTGCAAGGCCCAGTGGTGGGCCCTGCAGACGCAAAGGAGGTTCGGCAGCCGGGTCTCGCCGCCTCGCGCCCAGCGCTCCACGTGATGGACCACGAGCCCTCGGCGCGCCGTGCAGCCGGGGAAGGCGCAGGTCTCGTCGCGACTGCGAAGCGCCCTCCACAGCGGGGCCGAGATGCCGCGCGCGCGACGTCCGGCGGGACCGAGGACGTCCCCGTCCCCTCCGTGCGCCAGCGTCACCACCGGCGAGGAGCAGCAGAGCCGGCGCACGGTCTCGGCGGGG
>JAKLHH010001335.1 GCA_022710245.1 Myxococcota bacterium | reverse complement strand
TCCCGCGGGGGACGCGAGGAGAACGCCCCGCGCACCGGCGACGCAAGTCTCCACGCTCGACCCGAGGCAGGCAAGCGCAAAGCGCCCGGAGCGGCGCTCTCAGAGGTAGAAGCCGCAGTAGGGCTTGCCCGCGCCGGAGAGGCACGCCTCGAAGCCGAGCGCCTTGCAGCTGACGGCGCGGCGATGGCCGTCCACGCAGACGATCAGGTCGAGGTTCTGGCACTCGCCGGCGAACTCGGGCCCGCACTCCGAGCCGGCGGGGACGCAGAGGGGGGAAGCGGAGGTCGCCGCGCAGGCGCTGCGCAGCGGGCTCTGCGTGCAATCGTGGGTCGCCAGGTGGCCGGCGGCACAGTAGGTCGTGGTGCCGCCCTGGCAGGTCGGGTAGGCGCCGACCTGGCAGCTGTCCCCGGTCCCGGCGCAGAGGAGGTCGTTGTCGGTCGTGCAGACCTGGCCCGCGCCGCACTCGTAGTTGAAATCGACGTTGAACTGGCAGGTCGACCCGGCCGTCGCCGAGCTGCAGCCGCTGCCGCCGGCGCAAAGGCCCGGGCTCTGGCTGCAGCACGCGCGCTCGGCGCCCGTCGTCAGCCCGACGCAGTACCAGCCGAGCACGCCGCAGTCGAAGGAGAGGTTCGACTTCCCTACGATCCGGCTCCCTTCGCAGTGGCCGCCCTCGCGGCAGAGGGAGAGACTCACCCAGGGGCCGCCGAAGCAGGCAGTGAAGGTGGAGCAGTGGACCTCGCCCTGCGTGCACTTGAGGAGGCGCTCCGCGAGGGCGCGGCTGGATCCCGTGAAGAGCCCGAACTGGGGCCAGCCGAGCTTCGCGAAGTCGTCGATGCATCCGCTCGCGCTCCCGCCCCCGCAGCTCGCGGCGACGACGCAGGCGCGGATCACCTGGTCGACGTAGGGACCAGCGCCGTCACCGGCGCGGGCATCGGAGGTCTGCCGCCCGTCTTCGAGGGTGACCGCACGGTCCCCGGCGACGCGGCCGCCGTGTGCCTCGAGGAGTGACGAGCGGCTGCCGCAGCCGAGGAGCAGCAGCGAGATGAAGGCCAGCGCGCGCACGGCCCGTCGCTCAGGCCTTCTTCTTCTTGCGGAAGAGCGCGAAGAGCAGCGTGGCGATCGCGCCGGCGACTCCCCCGATCAGCGCACCGCGCAGCGCGCCGGAGCCGATGCGGGAGAGGAAGCCGCCGGGAGGGGTGGCGAGCCCGGTCGTGGCGCGCGCCGCGGCCTCGAAGGTCGGCAGGTAGCGGGCGAAGGCTTCTGGCGTCGAGCTGTAGGTGAGGATCGCGCAGCGCGTGCCGCCAGGCAGGTGGTACTGGGCCTGCCAGACGCGGACGCCGCCGCTCGACATCTCGGTGAGCAGGCGTCCCGCCGTGAGGCCGCCCACCTGGAGCGTGCTCGCCTCCCGGATGGTCATGCCCTGCTGCTTCAGCTCCGGATGGCGGGCGAGCGCCTCCATCGTCTTCTGGCTGTAGCCGCCCGCGGGGCAGCCGACCAGGACGAGGTTCACGTTCTCCGCGAAGCCGTCGGCGCCGCCAGCCACGTCCATGGCCAGGAAGGGCACCCCGCGAGCCTGCTCGACGACCTGCGGCGGCAGGCCGCGGAAGTTCTCGGGCGGCGCGCCCGGCGAGAGGTTCAGCCAGCCGGGCGGGATCTGGAAGGTGAAGGGCGAGACGTGGACCTGCGCGTGCGCGGGCGCGGCGAACAGCAGCGCGACGAGGGCCAGCGAGCGGATCATCATCGAGGGCCTCCCTGGGCGGGACCGCCGCATTGAAGCACGTCGACCCGCGCCCGGGCCAGCCCCGATGAGGAGACCAGCGAAAGGTCGCTTCCTCGCCCCCGAGGTCCGGGTTCAAGAGCAAGCGACAACTGTCCTGGCCCCAGGGGGCCGAACCAAGGTGTCAGGGATAGACCCGATCTGGACCTGCTGCGCCGAGGCTTGACAGACAACGCTTCAGTGCTATCCTGAAATTGTCTGCCCGTTTCTAGTAGGTGACATGAGGACGCCATGAGCAAGCGACCGGGAAAGGGAAAGGCCAGGCGGCGCGAACCGGTCCAGCTCGAGCTGCGCGCGCGCACCTGGGGCGGCCGTCGAGCCAACGCCGGACGTCCGGCTGGCAAGCGCCGCCCCGAGCCGCACCGAGCGCGGCCCGAGGTGAAGCCGCAGCACCCCCTCCACCTCACCCTCAAGATCGAGGACGATCTGCCAGGCCTGCGCAGCAAGGCGCTCGCCGCTGTCGTTCTCGAGGCGATCGCGAAGGGCAAGGAGCGCGAGGGCTTCCGGGTCGTTCACTTCTGCATTCAGGGCCGCCACCTCCACCTCCTCGCGGAGGCCGACAGCAAGCAGGCGCTCGG
>JAKLHH010001334.1 GCA_022710245.1 Myxococcota bacterium | reverse complement strand
GCGGCGATCGCCTGCTCGAGGCGCCCCGCCTCCCAGAGCGCGTCGGCGACGAGCCGCTGCAGGTCCAGCGCCGCGTGCGCCGGGACGTCGCGCCCCGAGGCCTGTCCGCCCAGGCGCTCGAGGTTGCTCCAGTCCTTGCGCTGGGCGTAGACGCGCGCGAGCTGCAGGAGCGCGATCGGGTCGCGCGGGCTGCGCTCGACGATCTTCTCCAGCACGCGGCTCGCCCCGTCGGGATCCTTCAGCCCCGAGAGCTGCACCTCGGCGAGCTCGCGCAGGGTGACGAGCTGCGCCGCGCCCTCCTGGCGCTCGGTCTGCTGGGCGAGGAAGGTCGCCAGGTCCGCCCAGCGCCCCGCCAGGCGGTAGAGCCGGGAGAGCTCGCGCGAGGCATCGTCGACGGCGTCGCCGAGCTGCCAGAGCTGCTCCCACGCCTTGATCGCCAGCGCTGTGTTCCCGAGCTTGCCGACCGCGACCTCGGCGGCCTGGCGCGTGCACGAGAGGCGCTCGTTGGGATCCCAGGTGGCCTCGACGGTCTTCAGGTAGAGATCATAGATGTCGCCCCACTCGCCGCGGCGCTCGTAGACCTCCACGAGGTAGCCGAGCGCCTCGGAGTGCGAGGGGTCGTCGTCGGCGAGGACGGCGAACGCCTGCTCGGCGCGGGTCTCGTCGCGGAGCCGGTCGCGGTACATTCGCGCGAGGTCGAGGAGCATCGCCGTGCGCGTGGTCCGCTTGGCGTACGACGCGCGCAGGAGCGCGGCGCCGGTGATGGCGGCCAGCTTGCGCCAGGCCCCCTGGCGGGCGAGCTTCTGGCTCTCGGCCTTGAACGCCTGGAAGCTGCCCAGCCAGCTCGACTCACCGTCGGGGAGCGGGCCGTCGAGCGGGATCACGTCGATCGGCGGCGGCGGCTGATCGACCTGCTCGGAGATGGTGATCCGGCGCGGGCGCGCCTCGGGCCGCGCCGAGGTGGGCTCGGGGGCAGGCGCGGGGCGGCTCTCGATCGGGCGCGGCGCGGCCTCGCGCGGCGACAGCTCGCGCGATCCGCGGCGCTCGCGCGGCGCCGGCGCGGGAGCTGGCTCGGGCTCCGGGGCAGGCTCGAAGCCCTGCTCCTCGGGAGGCGCGACCTCGATGGGGATGTCGCCGGCGCTGGTGCTGGGCAGGATCGGCGCGCCGGCCGCCTCCGGCCGATCGCGCAGCTTGCCCCCGTAGAGCGGGAGGGTCTGCATCTGCTGCGGCGCCTCCGGTGCGTCCTCGTCGGGCGGTGGCGTCAGGTCGAAGGGAGACGGCGTGAAGCCCGTCTCGAGCGGGGCAGACTCTCGCTCCACCGCGTGGCCCGGCTTGGTGGTGCGGCGGCCGGGCTTTCGCTCGGGCTCGTCGGGCGGCGCCGCCTGCTCGGCCTGGAACGCGTCAGTCGGGGTGGTGTCGCTGAACGTCTCCTCCGGTCGCTCGCCGTCCGAGGCTCCCCAGCCGTCGAGGTCGTCTTCGAAGTTGACGTCCACGTCGTTGGGACCATCCTTGCGGCCCGTGCGATCGTCGCCAGCCATTCGAGTCTCCTGCCGTGGTTACGAGGGCTTGTTGGATCGCTGCATGGTAACACCACTTCGTGGAGAAGATCACTTCTCGCGTCGGTGAGGTAGTCGCGCGACGCGACGCGTTACGGGCCGGGTGGGTACAGGATGTGGGCTGGTTTCAGGTCTGCGTTCGTCGATGCGGCGCTAGACTCCCGGCATGGACCGTTTCCTCATCCTCGCGCCCCTGGTCTGCTCCGTCGCCTGCGAGTGGGGCCTGGTCGAGCCCGCGTTCAAGGCTTCCTCGACGCGGAACGTCCTGCGTTGAGCCGCCCTCAGCTCGACCAAGGCAGCTCTGGATCGCAGGCAGCCGCAAGATGTGGCCGGCAACCCGCCGCCGGACTGGCGAACGGTGGCTGTCCGCCGAGGCGCGCGCACGACACCTTCCGGGCGGTTGGAGGCTGGCCCATGCACTGCAACGCCGGTCTGCAGCTCATGCCGCAGGCGACGAAGACCTCTCTCCCTCGGACCGCCTTCTTGCAGGTGCTCTGCCTCCTGCTCGGAGGGGCCTGCTCCTGCTCGGCCCAAACCGCGCTGCCGGAGCCGTCGGTCGCGCCGAGGCCGCCGAGGCAGGCCGGCGAGGGGGCCGTGGCGGTCGCGGCCTCCCGGCCGGTCACGGCCTCCCGGCCGGTCACGGCCTCCATGCCGGCCGCTCCCGACCTGGCTGCATCCAGGCCCGCAGCAGCCGCGCTCGGCGCGCGAGCGGTGGCCGAGCTCCGGCTGGGCCGCAAGCTGTGGCTCCCGCTGCCCGACGGCTGTGCCGCCTTCCGCGTGATCGAGGGGGTCGCGGAGGGC
>JAKLHH010001333.1 GCA_022710245.1 Myxococcota bacterium | reverse complement strand
GCCACCGCGGGCCAGCCGCCGAGGGAAGGCAGCGCCGACCAGCCGAGAAGTACACAGCCGAGCGCTTCGCCGGAGGTGCGGCTGACCGTGGCGCTCGGAAGGCTGGAGGCGACGAAGAGCACGGCGGGGATCGCGGAGGTCATCGGGCGCTACCTCCCCGAGGTGGAAAGGTGTTTCGTGGGGCGAGCGGGGCTGCGGACCGGCGACAAGCTGACCCTCGAGCTCGCGGTGCGCGAGGAGGGCGTGTTCCGAGCAGAGGTGGTGGAGGCAGAGAGCACCTTCAGGGATCCGGACCTCGAGACGTGCCTGCTCGCGCAGGTGCGGGCCTGGCTGCTCTCCGGCCGCAGCGACGCGGATAGCATCCGGTGCTCCCTCGTGTTGGCGATGAGCCCGGCGGGGACGGCTGCCGTGTTGCCTTCGGCGAGGCTGCGGGTCGGCGTGGGAAGGATGCGGGCGTCAGGCCCCGACTGGCCTGCGTTCAGGCGCTACGTCGACGAGCACCTTCACGAGGTACAGGCCTGCTTCGACCGCCACGTTCGCCCCGGGCTCGGGGACACCCTGACCCTGCGTGGGCTGCTGGCCGGCGGGGAGCTGATGGCGACGATCGAACGAGAGGAGTCGAGCCTGCACGACCCCCTGCTCGGGAGCTGCGTGCTGGAGGTCTTGCGCCGCTGGCGGGGCCCGAAGAGCTTCCTCGCCTCCTCGGTGGCCTGTCCGTTCGTTGTCCTCGGGCCGCCAGGGAAGGTCATCGTGGCTAGCCCGTCATCAACCTCGCGGCCAGCGTCGCCGCCAGCGAGCCGGCCTGTCTCCTGGCGAACGGCCTCGCCGGAGGCGGTGCGCGTGGTGACGCTCGGCACGCTCGAGGCGAGGGGAGCGAACAGCGAGGCCATCAAGGAGGTCGTCGGGCGCAACCTGGGCCCGGTGAGGGAGTGCTTCGACCGGCACGCGGCCTCCTGGCGCGACGGCAAGGTCACGCTCTGGCTCGTCATCAACCACGGGAAGGTGGTCCGCCCGCGCGTGAGCCCCTTCGACACCAGCCCGCGTGTCCCCGCCCTCGAGCAGTGCGTCCTCGAGGCGGCGCGAGCCTGGCGTTTCCCGGCGCGCACCAACCTCCACTTGACCTGCCCGCTCGTGGTCAAGGTGCTGTGAGGACGCGCGGGAGGCTCGGGAGGCCAGGGGGCCGCCCGACGCCCTCGAGCAGGAGGAGGATAGCCATGGTCTGTCCGGGGAGGGCTGCAGGCAGCGAGCGAGCCCGCGAGCGCTCTCAGGCTGGCCGGGTCTCCGCCGCGGTGCTGCTGGTCGCCGTGTCCCTCACCGTCCTCGCGGGCGTGCTGCTTCACCTCGCGACCAGGGAGCGGCCGCGAGAGCCCCTGCCCACCCCGCCCGTGGGCTCGGCTGGCGCGGGCCCGGTCTGGCTAGACCTCACCCTCGAGGTCAAGGGGAGACCGGAGTGGGTGGCGGAGCTCCGGCGCCGCGTGCCCGAGCTCGAGAGCTGCTTCGAGGGCGAGCGGTTCGCCGAGGAGCGGCTCGACGTCGAGATCGACGTCCGCGAGGAGCGGCCGTACACGGTGACCGTGGAGCCGGCCGAGATGACGCTCTACCACCAGGGCATCGAGCGCTGCGTCACCGAGCGCATCGAGGCGTGGCGGTTCCCGGGGCGAGCGAGCGCCACCCTGCACTGCTCGCTCGTGCTGCGGGTGCGGCCGCCGGCGAGGGCGAGCCAGCCGCTGGTGCGCGCGGCGAAGGTGGAGATGAGCGGGCAGGGGAAGGTGCTCGAGCCGCACCACGTCCTGCTGCGCGCCCGCAAGCGCACCCGCGAGGTGCAGGCGTGCTTCGACCGCCACCCGGGCAACCGGATCGGGGAGACCCTGACCGTCGACGTGACGGTCGCGAACGGGCACCTCGTCTCGGTGGAGCGCAACCGGTACTCCACGATAAACGACCCCGAGCTCTCGCGCTGCGTGGTGGAGCTCGTGAGCAGCTGGCTGCTGCCCTTGCAGACCGGCCAGCTCTCCTACACCTTCATCCTGCTCGGACAGCCAGGCAAGGTCCGCCCCTCCACCCCCGAGGCGCCGATCCCCATCAGCGAGAGCCCCATCCCGCGGCGCAGCGCCGCGCCCGACGAGCCGCGAGGGCTGTTCATCAACGAGCTCGAGGTCACGGGGGCGACGCGGGCGGAGGTCACGAAGGGGATCCTGCGCGCCCGCGATCAGCTCCACGCCTGCTTCGCCCGGCACCTCCCCAGCTGGCGCGACGGCCAGCTGACGCTCAAGCTGGTGATCCGCGACGGCGCGGTGCGGGACAGCCCGCACGTCGACCCGTTCGCGACCACCTCGCGCGAGCCGGAGCTGGAGGCCTG
>JAKLHH010001332.1 GCA_022710245.1 Myxococcota bacterium | reverse complement strand
AGGAGCTTGACAGATGGCAAAGCAACTGACCCTGAATGATCTCCCCTCCACCCTCCCCCAGATCCCGCCGCACGAGCCGACGATCGAGCAGCTCCACGCCGAGGCTGCGCTGATGGGCGACAGCTTCGTCCCGGTCTCCGCGAACGTCGCTGACCTGGTCGCGGACGCCGACGAGATGCTCGGCGCGCAAGAGGATCTGAGCGAGCTCCGCGGCCGCGGCTACCCGATCACCGCCGGGATGCTGGTCCGCATCAAGCGCCTCCGCGATGTCCTCGCGCCGGTCGCGGCGCGCCGCGAGCAGATGCAGGCGATGAGCAGCGCCGCCGTGGCGCAGGCCGAGAGCGCGCGCAAGGAACTCCTGCAGATCCGCCGCGAGCTGGCGGCCATCGCCCGTGCCGCCGGCCTGCCGGCCTCGCTCTTCTCGCTCGAGAGCAACCGCTCGAACCGCCTCAACGTGGTGATGATGCGCCTCGACGAGATCCTGACCCACGTCGGCGCGCTCCACGAGCGCCTGCCTGATCAGCAGCGCGTCGACGCGCTCACCGTGCGCGCGCGCCAGCGCATCGACGAGCAACGCGAGACCCGCGCGGCGGCCAAGCTGATGACCGCGGACACCGGGCTCGAGACCAAGACCCAGCGCCGGCTCGAGCGGCTCCTCTTCGACGCGATGGTCTATGTCTCGGCGCAGGGGCTCGCGGCCTACCCGGACGATCCGATGCGCGAGAAGCGCTACCGCCTCGATCACGTCTACGGCCGCCGCGCGAGCCGCGTGGCCGACCCGGGCGCCGGCGGGACCGAGGGCGTGCCGCCGCCCGCCGAGACCGACACGATCTGAGCGTCCTCCGATCCTCCGATCCCCCGTTCGAGCTCGCCGGAGCGCTCCGGCCCGGGTGACCTCCGCCCCTGGTGAGCCGCCCCGGACCCCAGAGTCAGGGTGAGCCCGCCCGAACCCCTGGTGAGCCGCCCCAAACCCCTGGTGAGCCGCCCCGAACCCCAGGGTGAGCCCGCCCGAACCCATGGTGAGCCCCCCCGAGGCCCGGGTGCGGGTCAAATGGACCCACACCAGCGCCTCCGGGAGGCTCACCATGCCCCGCGGGGAGCTCACCGGCTCCCTCGGCGGGGTCACCACGCCCGGCCGGCATCGCGCGAGCGCCTGCGCGCGACCGAGCCGCTCCGCGGCGCACGCTCCCGACCGGGCCAGCGCGCTGTGGTACCGTCGTCCTTCCTATAGATAGAGTGAGCCCGATGCGCCCCACCTTGCCGCTACTCGTCCTCGCCGCGCTCGCCGCCTGCCCCGGCTCGACGACGCCGCAGCTCGACCGCGCGAGCGACGCCGCCCCCGACCGGCCCGCCGGTGACGCGGCTCCCGACGCGGGCCCGCGCGACCTCCCCCGCTGCCCGGGCGAGCTGATCTGCATGCCCGGCGCCAGGGAGACGCGCACCACCGCCTGCACCGTCGCCGGCGGCGCGGCCGGCGCGCAGCCCCAGGAGCGGCTCTGCCAGCCCACCTGCAGCTGGGGCCCCTGGCAGGACGCCGGCGCCTGCACCCTGCCCTGCGGCGGCACCTGCGCGGCGCCCGGCGTCTGCGTGGGCAGCACCTGTTACCACTACCCCGCGAAGCGCGTCGGCATCTTCTACCTCGCCTGGCACGCCTTCGCCTGGGACGCCATGCAGCAGCAGCCGGCGGCGCAGCAGCGCACCGTCGAGGAGGTCGTCCGCAGCGCGAGCCCCTCCTTCTACGAGATCCTGCCCACGCCCGCGCTCCGCGCGCAGGCCGCCTCCTTCCACTACCACGCGCGTCCGACGCTGGGCTTCTACTGCCTCTACCGCAAGCGCCCCGGCGAGGCGCCCTACGCCGAGCCCGACCTGGTCCCCGACTGCCCGATGGCCTCGCAGGTCGCGAAGACCCACGCGCAGCAGCTCTGGAGCGCCGGGGTCGACTTCGTCTACCACGACCTCACCAACATCCCGGTGATGGGCCCCTTCGCCGACGTGCTCGGCGTGCGGCCGCTCGAGGTGCTCCTCGAGGAGTGGGCCGCGCTCCGCGCCGCCGGCACGATGACCCCGCAGGTCGCCGCCTGGCTGCCCGCGCCGGACAAGGGCGCCGGCCAGACGATGACCTACGAGGCCGTGCTCAAGCTCTACAACAACCCGACCTTCGCCGACCTCATCCTGAAGGACGCGAAGGGGCGCAAGGTGATCTTCCTCGTCGACGGGAGCACCACGGACGCGGGCCGCGCCTCCGTCGAGGCGAACGGGGGCAAGGGCGACGTCGTCGGCGTGCGGCTCTGGGGTCTCCTCGGGCAGGCCAAGCTCGCCGCCGGCGTCGCCAGCTGGATGCAGCCCTGCGAGGTGGGCGG
>JAKLHH010001331.1 GCA_022710245.1 Myxococcota bacterium | reverse complement strand
GTCGCGTCGAGACCGAGGCCGAGTGAGAGTACGTCGCGTCGAGACCGAGGCCAGGTGAGAGTACGTCGCGACCATGGGTGAGCGCGAGCCAGAGGTCGCCCGCACCCTGCACGCGCTCTTCCTCCGCGATGAGGACGGCGCGGACACCGACCTGCGCGTCGAGGATCGGCAGAAGGTCGTCGAGGTGGCGAGCCTGCTCGAGGAGGTCTCCCGCGCCGCCGGTCGCGGTCGCAACAAGACCCCCGCGGTCCTCGTCGACGCGGCCGCCGGCAAGGCGCCGCTCGGCCTGATCGCGGCGGAGCTGGTGCTCTCGCGGCTCCCGCGGCCCTGGCGCGTCGTCGTCCTCGAGCGCGACCCCGGGCGCGTCGCCGCCTGCCAGCGCGCGGCGGGGCGGCTCGAGGCTGGCGCCGGGATCGAGGTGGAGGTGCGCCGCGGAGACGTGGGCGAGGCCGCCCTCTGGCCCGAGGCGCCGGAGCTCGTCGTCGCGCTTCACGCCTGCGGTCTGGCGAGCGACCGGATCATCGAGCGGGCCATCGGCGCGCGAGCACGCCGCCTGCTCCTCGTGCCCTGCTGCTATGGAGCGGCGCCGGGGGCAGCGGGCCCGGCGGCGGAGATCCCCGGCCAGCTGCTGGCCGTCCGCCTCGCGGAGGCGCAGGGGGTGCCCCGCCAGGCGCTGGTCGGGAGGCGGTTCGCGCAGTCGCTGATCGACAGCCAGCGCACCCTGCGCCTCGAGGCTGCCGGCTACCAGACGGAGGTGGTGGAGCTGGTGGCGCCGACGGTGACGCCGTTCAACTTGCTCTGGCGCTCGCGGCGGGTGCTCGAGCCAGCGCGGATGCGCGAGGCGAGCGAGCGGCTGGCGCGCCTCTGCGGCTGAGTGGTCAGGGAGCGTCGGAGGCAGCGTCCGCGAAGATGCTGACGCAGGTGCTCGCGGCCGAGCAGGTGAGGCCGTAGCCACAGACGCCCCCCAGCTCCTGCACGTAGACCGAGCCGCGCGGGCAGCAGCCGAGGCCCAGCTCGCCGCACGGCAGCTGCGACTGGCAGCCCTTCTCCGACGGACCGGCGCAGGCGCCCGTGGCCTCGTCCTTCGCGTCACCGGGCTCCGGGGCGCTCTCGTCACCGGGGCTGTCGGTGCTGTCGCCGCTGTCGTCGGGGCCGCCGGCGAAGATGCTGACGCAGGTGCTCGCGGCCGAGCAGGTGAGGCCGTAGCCACAGACGCCCCCCAGCTCCTGCATGTAGACCGAGCCGCACGGGCAGCAGCCGAGGCCCAGCTCGCCGCACGGCAGTGGCGTCCTCGCGTCATCCGTGACGCTGGTGCTCTGGGGATCCGTGTCCGGCCCCGGGTCAGAGCCAGGCGCGAGCGCGCAGTCGCTCGCCGGGTCGTCACTGAAGGAGGCGGGCGACGCCGAATCCGACGGCGCACCGCTGAAGAGCAGAACGCAGCGCCCGGGGTCGCTCGCGCAGCGGAGACCAGCGGCGCACGGTCCGCCCAGCTCCTGACGGAAGGGGTGGCCGGGGGGGCAGCAGCGGCGCGCCAGCTCGCCGCAGGGCGCCTGCGTGCACTTGTCACCCTCGCAGGCGTCCCGCTCGGAGAGCGCTGTGCCGATACTGGTCGCATCTTCGACTACACCGTCGCAGCCAGAGCCCAGGAGCATCGCGATGGCAGTCAGCAGCGCTGATCGGTTCATCGGTCTCTCCTCGCTGATTGCCTCCGCGTGTTGCACGCCCCGGGCCTGAACCCGAGGCGAGCTCTTCCACGCCGTTGCAGCTCCTGCGTCGCCGGGAGTGCGCGCTCGTCTGTCCGGACCGGCAAGGCGCTGCCCTGCTGTGCAAGCCCCGGGCGGGCCGGGCGGGCCGGAGGATGTCCGCCCTACCCCTGTGCTGGAGTCGTGGCACTCTCGGGACCTGGCTCCCTGGTGGCGCTGATCTGATCAACGGCGCGCTGATCTGATCAGCGGCAGCGCTTCCTCGGCGTTGATCATCGGCGCCCGGTTCGCCTCGACTCAGAGCAGCCCCGGGATGAGGCGCTTCACCCGCCGGGCGTAGGCGTCATAGACGGGGCCCAGCGCGCGGGAGAGCGCGGCCTCCTCGACGCGGATCCGGTAGGCCATCGCGATCGCCGTCGGGGCGAGGAGCAGCCCGAGCGAGACGAGGCTGCGCAGCGCGAGGCTGATCCCGATCATCTCGACCAGCATCGCCGTGTAGGAGGGGTGACGGACCCAGCGGTAGGGGCCGCGCTCGACGAGCGGCTGGTCGGCCGAGACCCGGACCGCGCGCGTGAACCAGCGACCGAGGGTCCGCATCGCCCAGATCCGCAGCCCGGCGCCGAGGAGCCCGACCAGGGGACCGACGAGCAGCGCCCAGCTCCCG
>JAKLHH010001330.1 GCA_022710245.1 Myxococcota bacterium | reverse complement strand
CGTCGGGGACGAGGACCGGGTGGCTGCCGCCGTAGGGGAGCGACGACTCCACCATGGCCCCGGTCCCGTCCTGCGCGAAGGCCAGCTCCGTGGCTCCCCACACCTGGTAGGCGATCGCCACCTTGCCGCCGAGCGGCAGGACGCTCGGATAGGTGTTGCCGCTCGGCCCGTCCCACCTGACCGCCGGGCTGTAGCCCGGCGGGTCGAAGCGCAGGTACTGGAGGAAGCAGATCGGGTGGAAGGCGAGGTGCTCGCGATCGGCCCCGTCGAGGGCCAGCGAGAGGTAGGCGGCCGCGTTGACGCCGTAGGACTCGACCGCCAGCGGGTGCCAGCCGCTGCCGTCGCGATGCGAGCGCACCAGGCCAGACGAGCCGGTGCTGACCTGGTAGGCGATGTGTGGCCGCTGGAGGCTATCCAGCGCGAGCGCCATCTTGCTGTCCCAGAGGTCCGTCGCGACCTGCTCCGGGGAGCGCCAGGCAGGGCTCTTGCACTCGAGCGGCAGGTCTGGCTCGTTCGAGGCGCCGCCGTCTGCCGCGGGCAGCTCCGACGGGAGCCCGTCGCCGAAGGGCAAGCCCGCCTCCGTCTGTGCGCCCGCCTCGGCAGCGGGCATGGGCCGGGGCTGCCATCCGAGCAGGTCGTGACAGCCGCCTGCTTCGAGGAGCGTCAGCAGCACGAGCGGGCTCGCGGCCCACCCTCCCAGATGCGATCGCACGATTCACCGCCTGGCATCAGGTTAACACGAGCGAGGACGGCTGAGAGCCCCTTCCCGCGTTGCCGACGCGGAGACGCACGCGTGCTGGTTCGCTGACCCATCTGTGTTTGTTGTCCCGGCCCGCTCGTGCTACGCCTCGCCCATGAGCCGCCCCGCGCTCATCACGCTCCTCGCCTCGCTGCTCGCGCCCGGCTGTGGAGGGACCGCCACCTACCTCTACGAGACGGCTCGCCTCCCCCCCGCCGAGCTCGACGGCCGCGGGCTGCAGATCACCTGGCTCGGGGTGGCGGGGCTGCTCATCAGCGACGGTGAGACGAGCCTGCTCATCGACCCCTTCGTCAGCCGCTACGGCCTGCTCCGCGTCGGGCTCGGCGACGACCTCCCGCCGCGCTTCGATGAGATCGACGCCTGGGTGCGCCGCCTGCGTCCCCGCAACGTGCGCGCGGTGATCGTCAGCCACTCGCACTACGACCACTCGCTCGACGCGCCCTTCTTCGCGCTGCGCACCGGCGCGGTCCTCCTCGGCTGCGAGAGCGCGGCCCAGATCGGACGCGGCGCCGGGCTGCCCGAGGGCCGGATCCGCGTGGTGCATGGCGGAGACTCGCTGCAGCTCGGCGCCTTTCGCGTCTCCTGGATCCAGAGCGTGCACGGACCCGCGCTCCTCGGCCGCATCCCCTACCCCGGCACCATCGACGCGCCGCTGGTCCCCCCGGCGCCCGCCTCCGCCTACCGGCTCGGCGAGACCTTCACCCTCCTGATCGAGCACCCTCGAGGCCGCCTGCTCCACCACGCCAGCGCCGGCCATCGCCCTGGCATGTTCGCGGGGGTCCGGGCAGACACCGTGCTCCTCGGCCTCGCCGGCCGCGGCGACACGCGACGCTACCTCGAGCACATCCCGGCCGCCGTCGGCGCGCGCCGGATCATCCCCA
Source organism: Myxococcota bacterium (assembly GCA_022710245.1). The sequence goes on along the minus strand of JAKLHH010001330.1, from coordinate 727 downwards.
TCCACTTCGACGACATGTTCGCCCCGCTCGAGCCGGACCGCGTCGGCTTCCTGATCGGCGTGCGCTACGCGGAGTTCATCGCCACGGTCCGCCGGCAGCTCCCGCAGGTCGAGGTGGTCACGCTGCCGATCGGGCAGCCGGTGCAGCTCGACTCGCCCAGCGCACGGACCCGCGCGCGCTGAGCGGCGGCCTGGCTAGGGCACCGAACGGTTTGCCGGACCGAGTCAGGCGAAGCGATTGGAATCGCAGGCTAGGAGCGAGGAGGGCGCATACTTGCGGTACGTAACCGACGAGCGACACCGCCTGCGATTTCAAGGGCGAGCCTGACGACGGGAGGCAAACCGTTCGGTGTTCTACGGCTTGAGCGTGAGCACGGCGCCGTGGCAGCCGACGGCGAACGCGCGCGCGGCGTCCCCGGCGACAGCAGCGAGGCAGCTCGCGGGAGAGCGCTGCACGCGCCAGCTGCCATCGTAGCCGAGCACCGCGCCGCGGTCGGTCACCGCCAGCACGCGGCGCGGCGAGCTCCCCCAGAGGTCGACGATGGTCTGCGAGACCGGCGAGGCGAGCGGCCGCCAGCCGTCTCCCTCGCTGCGCAGCAGCGCGCCGCCGCCCCCGCCGGCGAAGGCGAGCTGCGGGGAGGCCGCCCAGACCGCGTGGAGGTCGACGAGCGTGCCCGAGTCCTGCTCGCTCCAGCGCTGTCCGTCGAAGCGGGCGATGGTGCCGCGGT
>JAKLHH010000133.1 GCA_022710245.1 Myxococcota bacterium | reverse complement strand
GGCCACTTCTCGCTGTGCACCAGGATCGGCTGCTGGTCGAGGCCGGCGATGACGCGCACGCGGCCGGCGAGCTCGTGCGCGAAGGTGTGCTCGGGCTGGGTGGGGAAGGAGAGCGTGGAGGCGAGGCCGGTGAGCTTCACCGCGCGCACGCAGAAGTGACCGCCGCCGAGCTCGAAGCCGGGGCGGCGCCCGTCCTCCTCGATGAAGCGCGCCCAGGAGTCGGAGCGGAGTACCGAGAGCTGCGAGCCCTCGAAGAGGTAGGTGACCTCGGCGTGCTCGAGCTTGATGTCCTCCGGCCGCTTGAAGCCCCTCGCGTGGAGCTGGTCGCGCAGCTTGAGGAGGTTCACCTGGCGCACCGCCTCGCCGTGGACCAGGCGCGGCGCCCAGCCGGCCTGCGGCACGCCCTTGATCTCCACGCGGCGCCCGCCGCGCACGGAGACGTTGACGTCCTGGCGGCTGGCGCCCATGCCGACGCGGACGTGGCCCGTCGAGCGGCAGACGCGGCCGATCAGGAGGATCGCCTCCGCGACCTCGTCGGGCGTGCGCAGATCGGGGCCGGTCACCGTCTCGATCAGCGGCATGCCCAGGCGGTCGGTGCGCCAGACGATCAGGTGGCCCTTGTCCATCACCTCGCGGCAGCTGTCCTCCTCGACGGAGACCTGGGTGATGGAGAGGGTGCGACCGCGCAGCGGCAGCTTGCCGCCGACGCCGACGATGGCGGTGCGCTGGAAGCCGGTGGGGATGGAGCCGTCGAGGTACTGCTTCCGCGCGATGTGCACCTCGTCGACGATGTCGCAGCCGAGCATCAGGCACTGCTCGATGGCCACGTCGAGCGCGTCCTGGTTGAGCAGGAAGGGCGGCGTGTCGTCCATCTCGTAGGTGCAGACGTTGCTCTTGTGCAGGAGGTAGATGATGTTCTTCTTGGTCTTGAACTCCATCAGCGCCGTGCCGTCGTACTCCCCGAGCTCGGAGAGCGTCGGCCGCATGTGCCGGAGCACGACGCCGTCGTGCGTCTTGGTGTAGCGTCCGGCGGGGCAGTGACAGAACATCTTGCGCTCGGTCAGGAGCTGCTGGTGCACCTCCAGCCCGGCGATGAGCCCGACCTCGGCGTAATCGATCGTCTGGTCCACGGTGGGAGACTCCGCTGCAGGGGCCGCGGCGGCGCGGCGGCGGCATGATACCACCACGCGGGGAGCGTGGATGTCAAAGGGCTGGCGCGCCAGGGTTTGCTGGTCGCGGCAGCTTCGCCCGACCGCCCGACCTGGACCGCGCCGGGTCAGGCTGGGGTGACGGGTCAGGCTGGGGTCACTTCTTCGCGGGCTCGTCGTCCTCGTCGAGCACGATGATCGGCGCGATCTCCTCCGAGGGCGGCGGCGCGGCCGCTGGACGGGTCGCGGGCGGGAGCGGCGCGGCCTCGAGGTCGATGACCAGCTCCTCGGGCTCCGGGATCGCCCGGTGCGGGCCGGTCTGGCGGCTGAGGACGGGCGCGGCGGGCGTCGCCACGGGGATCAGCACCGGCCGCTCGTGATTTGCCCTGCTCGCGTCCTGCGGACGCTCCGCGATGAAGGGCAAATCCTCCAGCGGGTCGATGGTGATCTCCGGGCCACGCTCGGCCGCGTACTCGACCTTCAGCCTGGAGAGATCAGCCTCCAGCGCCTGCGCGGCCTCCGCCGCGTCGGCGGCGCTCGCCGTCTGCTCCATCAGGAAGGAGTCGTCCCAGACCGCGGTGGCGACGCCGAGATCCTGCACGGCGCGCTGCTCCTGGCCGAGGAGCTTGTCGAGCAGCTCGGCGTCCGGCGGGAGCGCGTCCTCCTCGACCTCCTCCTTCTCGGGCACACCCATCTCGGCCAGCTCGGCGTGCAGCTGCTCGGTCATCCCGGCGACGAACGCGGCGTCGGCCGCGACGTCCTCGGCCTCGGCGGGCGCGTGCAGGCTGGCGCCGTCCCGGTAGAGCTTGAGCCTGAGGTCGCGCTCCGCCTTCTCCAGGTACTCGGCCTCGATGGGCACCGCCTCCTCCGGCGGCAGCTCCACCACGTCGACGGCCACGCCGTAGCCGGCGAGCTCGCCCTCGAGGGTCTTGCTCTCGCGGTCGAGGAGGTCGGCCTCGATCCCCTCCGAGACGTCGATCCCCTGCTCCTCGGGCGCGTCGAGATACTCCTTGTGGATCGTGCGCTGGAGCCTGGCGGCCGCCTTCTCCGCCAGCTCCTGCTCCGCGGTGAGCACCGCCTTCGGGCGGGTCTTGCGGCGGCGCTCCACCACCTCCGCGTGGCGGGTCTGCCCGAGCTCGAGCCGCGCGTCGTAGTGGCGGCGCAGCTGCTCGTCGCAGAGCACCTCGCGCGCCTCGTCGAGGCGGTCGAGGAGCAGGGTCAGGCTCTGGTAGAGCGCCGCGCTGCAGCGATGATCCTTCTGCAGCTTCTCGTACTCGTACTTGCGCAGGTTGTAGTTGTAGAGGGCGCGATCCGGGCTGGAGTCCGGCTCGACCTCGAGCAGCTGGTAGTAGGTGTAGAGCTCGAGGTCGCTGACGACCGACCCGAACTCATCCTCGAGGCGCTCGAACTCGAGGGAACGACCGCGCACGCTCATGATGGTGGATTGTGCCAAATCCCGGATCGGGGTTCCAGGCCATCGTGCTCTCGATGCGTGTGAGGCTACTGGATTGACCTCGCTCATCTCGCTGGCACATAGTTTCATGGTGTGTGCTGCCAACGCTGTCGCTCGCCGGCGCCGCGGCCTCCCAAGGTTCCTCTCTAGTCATGGAACCGCGATAGGTCACCTCGGGCCCTTCCTGCTGCTGCTCACACCAGCCGCAAGCGGATGCGTCCGCTACGTGGGTTCCGGCCCCTCGCCGATCTCCGACAGGTCACCGGTCTCCGACAGCGCGCGCTCCGAGCTCGCCGGACGGAGCGACGCACGCGGCGAGGTGGGGGGCGGCTGGTCCCTCGTCCTGCCCCTCAGCTGCACCGGGCCTGCCTACCCGGTGACCGCCCACACCGTGACCCTCACCCCGAAGGACTCGCTGCGAGACGCGGTGGCCGCCGCCGAGCCGGACACGACCATCCTGCTTGAGGACGGGACCTACCTCGCCGCCGGTCTCACAGGCGGCCTCGTCCTCTCCAGGCCGCGGACCGTCGTTCGCGGTGCCAGCGGGGACCGGACCAAGGTGATCCTCGACGGCGGCGGCCAGCAGCAGGTCGTCTCGGTGACCGCCTCCGACGTGGTTCTCGCGGACCTGAGCATCGTCAATTCCAGCGACACTGCCGTCCACATCGAGAGCCCCTCCGGGATCATGAAGCGGGTCGCTCTCTACCGGCTGCGGGTCGTGGACATCAACAAGAACCACGTGCACGCGCCGGGGATCGGCGGCAGGTACACCGACGATAGCGTGATCGGCTGCAGCTCGTTCAGCATCACCGACAGCTTCCGGAGCGCCCTCAAGGAGTCCTGCGCGCTAAACGGCCTCAACCTGAACGGCATCACAGGCTGGCACCTCTTCAGCAACGACCTGACGGGCTTCTGGTGCCCGAGCGCCCACTTCACCGCCATCCAGGTCGCGTACGGCTCCCGCGACGTGCTGGTCGAGCGGAATCGGATCCTGAACTCGGGCCAGGGGATCCGCATGGGCATCACCGCCGGAAGTGGCACGCGCCTTCACCCCGGGGCCTGCTCGTCGACCACCAGCCCGGTCGACAACGTGGGGGGAGTTCTGCGCAACAACTTTATCGCCGCCCGCGCCGGGGTGACCGCGGACTCCGGTCTCATGGTCTGGAACAGCTGCGACACCGTGGTGGCACACAACACGGTCGCCTTCGCGGACGCCCCCTACACCTGCATCGAGTGGCGAGAGGCCGTCACCACCGTGAGGGTCATCAACAACCTGGTGAGCCACAACCTGATGGCGCGGGACGGCGCCACCGCCTGGGAGGCAGGCAATGTGACGGACGCGCTATCGAGCACCTTCGTCGACCTGGCGAGCGGCGATCTGCACCTGACCGCCGGAGCGGTGAAGGCGCTCGACCAGGGGGCGGTGGTCGAGCCGTCAGTCTGCAGCGACGACATCGACGGCCAGCCGCGCACGGGTCAGCCTGACGTCGGCGCTGACGAGCGCTGACCTCAGCAGCCCGTGGCTACGGGATGAGCGCGAGACGGCTCGCGATCGAGGCTCACCTGATGTGCGCAGCTGCCCCACCGGGCTGCGCCGGAGCCCGCAGGGTGATCAGCGTGATCTCCGACCGCGTCCCCAGCCGCATCGGCGGCCCCCAGAAGCCGGTCCCGTCGCTGACGTAGACCTGCGTCTCGCCGTAGCGCCGCAGCCCGGCGACGACGGGTTGCTGCAGGTAGACGAAGTACCGCCAGGGCCAGATCTGCCCGCCGTGCGTGTGGCCCGAGAGCACCAGCCCGACCCCGTGCCGCTGCGCCTCGAGCACCGCCTTCGGCTGGTGGGCGAGGAGCACGATCGGCCGCCCCGGCGCCACGCCGGCGAGCGCCCGCGACAGGTCGGGGCCGTGCCCCGGCGCCATGCCGCGCGCGCTGTGGTCATCGATGCCGGCGAGCTCGAAGCTCACCCCGTCCCTGCCGACCTGGACGCGCTCGTTCCTGAGGACGCGCAGCCCGTGGCGCGGCAGCTCCTCCATCCACTCGCGCGCGCCGGAGTAGTACTCGTGGTTGCCGGTGACGAAGAAGACCCCGTGCCGCGCTCGCAGCGCACGGACCGCCGACACGGTGTCGCGCAGCTTGGGCACCCGCTCGTCGACCAGGTCGCCGGTGATGGCGACGAGGTCGGGCTCGAGCTCGTTCACCCGGGCCACCACGCCCTCGAGCCAGCGCTTGCCGAGCGTGGCCCCGAGGTGGAGGTCGGTGAGCTGGGCCAGCTTCGTCCCGTCGAGCGCCGCCGGCAGGCCGGGCAGCGTCACCTCGACCCGCCGCACGCGCGCGCCTCCCATCGCGGCGCGGACCGAGAAGATGGTCGCCAGCGCCACCGCGCCGAGGGCGAGGCCGGCCTGCCAGCGCGCGAGGAGGAGCCGCCGGGCCGGGTCAACGGAGGCGCCCGCGAGGCGAGCGATCAGCGTGCCGAGGACCCGCAGCAGATCGGTGCCGGCGAGCGCGGTGAGGAGCAGCAGCATGATCCCCATCCAGACGTAGACGGGGAAGAGCACCGCCCGCGCCGCGTGCAGGCTCAGCGCGCGGAGCAGGAAGAAGCTGGCCGGCAGGCTCACCGCGAGGAGCACGATCAGGATCGTCGCCAGCAGGCGGAGCGCCGGCGGCAGCGAGGTGTCCCGCACCAGCCGGAGCCAGAAGTAGTAGTGGGTGCCGCCGACGATCCCGAGCGCGAGGCTGATGAAGATGACAAACCGCATCGAGGGGAGACTTCGGGTCCTGTCCGACGAGGAGACTTCTTCTTAGCTCATCGGGGCCGCCGGCGCCAGTCCGGGCGCTCGCGACTGCCCTCGCTGCCGCGCCCGCTCGCCTCTAGCACCGCCTGGAGGTAGCAGGCCACCCCGTGCTCGGCCGACGGCGCGATGCGGCCGGCCACCGCCGCCAGCACCTCCGGGTGCGCGTCCGGCGGGCAGCGGGCCTCGCCGGCGTAGAGGAGGAGCGGGAGGTCGTTCATGTTGTCGCCGAAGGCGACCACCTCGGCGGGCCCGAGGCCGAGCTGCGCGGCGAGGCGCGCCGCCGCCGTGGCCTTGCTCGCCTCCGCCGCCTGCACCTCGCCGACCCCCAGCCCCGGCGTGTAGGCGCTGTGCCCGAGGGAGAGCACCAGCTCGCCCCCCGCCTCCTCACCGGCGAAGAAGGCCTCGAGGCGCGCCGGCTCGTCGAGGAGGATCAGGCTCAGGCAGGAGAGCGCGGCGAGGCGGCCGCCGTCGTCGAGCGCGGCGCGGTGGAGCGGCGCGAGCGCCTGCAGGTAGCGCTCGGTCGGCAGGTTCCCGGGAGGCCCGTGGAGGATCACGGTCTCCTCACCCTCGAGCGCGTAGGCCACCGGGGAGAGGCCCTGCCCGACCGCCCGCGCGAAGAGCGCCGCCGCGCGTAGGCCGGCGAGCGGCACCGCGGCGGAGATGGCGCCGCTCCGGAGGTCGCTGGTCAAGGCGCCGTTGTGGGTGATCGCGTCGCAGGGCAGGCGGAGGTCGCCGAGGAGGTGCGCCGTCGAGGCGGCGCTGCGGCCGGTCGCCACCGTGAAGAGCCCACCCGCGGCGAGGAAGCGCTCGACGACCGCGCGCGAGAAGTCGCCGAGGGTGCGGTCGGGCAGGAGGAGCGTCCCGTCGAGGTCGGAGATGAAGAGGCGCCGCATCAGACCAGCCCGCTCAGCCCCGCGCCGGCGAGGAGCGCCGCGTGCGCGGTCTCCGCCGGGTCCAGGTAGAGGTAGGACTGCGGCGCGCGGAAGGGGAGCGCGAGCGGCGCCTCGAGGAGCACCGGCTCCTGCACCTCGATGGCCGCGCAGCGGGTCGCCTCGCGCAGGTAGGCGAAGAAGCCCCCCTCGCCGAGCCCCGAGGCGGCGCCGCCGATGCCGGCCCAGACCTCGGCCGGCGTCCCCGCGACCACGCGCCCGACGCGGAAGCGTCCGATCACCGCGCGGCGCGGGCTGCTCGCGTAGACGAGCGCGCGATCACCGGGCGCCAGGCGCGGGGCCACGCGCCGCAGCTCGAAGCGCTTGCGCCCCTCGAAGATCAGCGAGGCGAAGCGCGGCTGGATGGAGATCAGGATGGTGCGCGGCGGGGCGAGGGCGGGGCGGGCCTCCGCCACTCAGAGCTCCGGCGCCGAGGACTTGGAGACGCGCTTCATCACCTTGTCGCCCCCCTTCAGCTGGGCGGCGCGGAGCGCCGTGGTCGCGTCCTTGATCAGCCGCGAGAAGGTCAGGCTCTCGCCGGCGCTGACCCCGGCCACCCCGACCGAGGCGGTGAGCTGGGCCGTGATCCCCTCGCCGCGGTAGGTGATGCGCTTGATCCGCCGCTTGATGCGCCGCCCCACCTCCTCGGCGCCCGCCAGGTCGGTGTGCGGCAGGAAGACCAGGATGCGGTCGTCGGCGTAGTGGATCGGGATGTCGATGTCGCGGATCGACTTGGCGATGGCCACGGCGAGCCCGCCGGTGATCTCGCGCTGCAGGTTCGGCTTGTTCAGCTCGGGGAGCGCGGGGATCGCGTCGAGCCCGACGAGCAGGATGGCGAGCGGGTAGCCGTAGCGCTTGGCCCGCCGCACCTCGACGACGAGGAGGTCCTTGATGAACTCGAACTGGTAGAACCCGGTGCGATTGTTGATGGCGCCCGCGAGCCGGCGCAGCTGCGGCGCCGCCTCGGCCATCTCCCGCTCCACCTGGGCCAGCCGCTGCGTGAGCGGGCGCAGCCGGTCAGCGACGGAGAGGACCGCGAGCAGCGACCCCGAGGAGAAGGGCCTGAGCAGGAAGCCGTCGGCGGCCATCTCGGCGAGCGCCGCGTCGCGGTCCAGGGCGCGGCGGTCGAGGAGCGCGAGGAGCGGCGCGTGGCAGCTGGTGAACTCGCGGACGTACTGCGAGAGCTCTATCCCGGGCTTGCCGTGCGCGACGAGCAGCGCCGTGAAGGAGGCGTCCTCGAGCGAGGCGGTCGCCTCCTCGGTGGTGGACGCGGCGGTGACCTGGTAGCCGGCCTCCTTCACCACCGCGACGCAGCGCTCGAGCTGGCCCGGCTGCGGCTCGAAGACGAAGATCGTGGGCCGGGGCTCCCCGCCACCGCCCTCCACGGTGCGGGGCGCCGCTCCATTCGCCTGCGCATCCATCATCGCAGTCCCTCGTTCAAGCCTCACCCCGCTCCGCTCCGTATACGCTGCCCCCCGGACAGGGTCAAGCCTCCGGATCGTCGGGGATCTCCTCGACCCGGCTGACAACCTGACCGCGGTGCAGGCGGAGCAGCAGCCGGTCGCCCACCGCGAGCTGAGCCGCCTCGCGGACCACCCGCCCCCCTGCGTCCAGGACCAGGCTGTAGCCCCGCGCCAGCACCCCGAGCGGGCTGAGCGCCTCCAGCCGGGCCACCGCCCGCGCCAGCCCGGCCGCGCCCCGCTCCAGCCGGCGCGTCATCCCCGCTTGCAGCCGGCCGCCGAGGGCGACCAGCGCGGCCCGATCGCGGGCCAGCCGGACCCGCGGCTCCTGGGCAGCGAGCCGCTCGCGCTGCCGCCGGAGCTCGCCCCGCACCCGCTCCAGACGTCGGCGCAGCCCTGCCTCCAGCCGTCCGCCGGCGTCGTCGAGGCGCATGCGGCCACGGCCGACCAGCGCGAGGGGCGTGGGCAGCCGCCGCCGCAGCCGCTCCAGCGCGAGGTGCCGCTCGGCCACGCGCTGGCGCGCCGCCCGCTCCAGGCGCCCGCGGCAGACGCGCAGCTGCTCGGCGAGCTCCCGCGCGACGGGCACCGCCAGCTCGGCTGCCGCCGACGGCGTCGGCGCGCGCCGGTCCGCGACCAGGTCCGCGATGGTGATGTCGATCTCGTGGCCCACCGCCGAGATGACCGGGGTGCGGGCGCTGAAGATGGCCCGCGCCACGCCCTCGTGGTTGAAGGCCCAGAGGTCCTCCTGGCTGCCGCCGCCGCGGCCGAGGATGATGAGGTCGACGCCGAGCCGGTCCGCCCGGCCGAGCGCGGCCACGATCTCCGGGGGCGCCTCGTCCCCCTGCACCGCGGTCGGGCAGACGGTGACGTGCACCGGGCAGCGGTCGTGGAGGACGCGGAGGATGTCGCGGAGCGCGGCGCCCGTCAGCGAGGTGACCACCGCGATCCGGCGCGGCAGGCGCGGCAGCGGCTTCTTCTTCGCCGGGTCGAAGAGCCCCTCGCCCTCGAGCTTGCGCTTGAGCTGCTCGAAGGCGACCTGCAGCGCGCCGGCGCCGTCGGGCTCGGCGTGCTCGGCGGTGAGCTGGAAGCGGCCCTGCGCGTCGTAGATGCAGAGCTTGCCGCGGCAGCGCAGCTTCTGGCCGTCCTCGAGCTGGAAGCGGAGGCGGCTCGCCGCCGCCCGGAACATCACCACCGCGAGCTGCGCGCGGGCGTCCTTCAGGGTGAAGTAGAGGTGACCCGAGCTCGGCTTCTTGAGGTTCGAGACCTCGCCCTCGACCCAGACGTCGCCGAAGCGCGCCTCCACCGCGCGCGAGGCCAGCTGGACCAGCTGGCTGACGCTGTAGGGCTTGGGCGGCGGGGGCTTCCCGGGCCGGTCCTCGAACTTGAGCTGCACGGGTCCTCCCCTTCTCTTGGTGGTCGCGGCAGCGCCGCATGACCGCCCGACCTGTGCGGCGCCGCTCCGAGGTCAGCGCCCCTTGTAGGCCTCGGCGTTCTCCTGGACGATGGCCAGATCGCGGGCCGCCTTCAGCTTCAGGCGCTCGAGCTCCTCGCGCAGGCTGCAGTAGCCCCAGGCTGCCCCCTCGCGGCAGAGCACCACGGCCGCCCGCCCCGCCACCACCGCCTTCTCGCCGCTCCGCTGCAGCGGCTCCCGCCCGGTCAGGCCGCTCAGCGGCTCGAGGAGCCGCCCCGCCCGCGCGAAGGCGGCGAAGAACGGCTTCACCTCGCGCGCGGCGTCGGCGGCGCGGCAGCGCTCGAGCTCGCGCGGCTGCCGCTCCTTGGGGTAGTGCGCGCGCACCTCGGCGCAGAGCTTCAGCTGGTCGCGGTGGATCGACATCACCGACCAGCGCGAGTCCTGGTCGAGGAGCTCGAAGACGCGGCCGCTGTCGGCGCCGGCCACGGCGCGCCCCAGCTCGGCGAGCGCCTGCTCGGGGGAGGTGGGGGCCGGCGGGGGCCTGTCGCCGCGCCGACAGCCGACGAGCATGGTCAGCGCGGCGAGCACCAGGGCCTGCAGCGCCGGACGAAGGTACGGCTGAGACATCCCCGGGTACTAGCAAGCACCCCGGGGAAAGTCAATCGGCGCGCGGGCTTGTCACCCCGGCGGCGATGGGCTACAAAGCCGCGATGCATCCGAGGTGCGCCGCGCTCATCGTCGCCGCGGGACGGGGCAGCCGCTTCGGCGGCGAGCTGCCGAAGCAGTTCCTCCTGCTCGAGGGCCGCCCGCTGCTCGCCTGGTCGCTCTCGGCCTTCGAGCGCGCGGCCTCCGTGGACGAGCTGGTCCTGGTGGTGCCCGCGGAGGCGGTGGGCCGCGTGCCGGCGCTCCTCGCCGGGGAGAGGCTGCGCAAGCCGCTGCAGGTCTGCGCGGGAGGCGCCGAGCGCGCCGACTCGGTGCAGGCCGGGCTGGCGGCGCTCTCGCCAGGGGTGGAGCTCGTGGCGGTCCACGACGCGGCGCGGCCGCTCGTCAGCCCGACGCTGATCGACCGCGTCGCGGCCGTCGCGGCCGCGGTGGGCGCGGCGATCCCGGCGGTCCCCGTCGGCGACACGTTGCGGCGCGGCCAGGCGGGGCTCGCCGCCGGCACCGTGGACCGCGCGGGCCTGCACCAGGTGCAGACCCCGCAGACGTTCCGCGTCGCGCTGCTGCGGCGCGCCTACGCCGCGGGCCCGGCGCCGGGTGAGCCGCTCACCGACGACGCGCAGCTGGTCGAGCGGCTGGGCGAGCCGGTCCAGCTGGTCCCGGGCGAGCCTGCCAACTTCAAGGTCACGCTGCCCGCCGACCTCGCCCTCGCCGGCGAGCTGCTGCGGGGGAGGAGCGCCGCCATGGGCATCGGCAGCGGCGGCGCGGCCGCCTGGCCTCGTGCCGGTAATGGCTACGACGTGCACCGGCTGGTGCCGGGGCGCCGCCTGGTGCTCGGCGGGGTCGAGCTCGAGCACCCGCTCGGGCTCCTCGGGCACAGCGACGCGGACGTGCTCTCCCACGCGATCGGCGACGCGCTCCTCGGCGCCGCCTGCCTGGGGGACCTCGGCGCGCACTTCCCGCCCTCGGACCCGCGCTGGAAGGACGCGAGCAGCCTGGAGCTGCTGCGGATCATCGTGGCGCGGGTGGAGGAGGCCGGCCTCCGCGTCGCCAGCGTGGACGCCACCGTCGTCTGCGAGGCGCCACGCCTGGCGCCGCACACCCCGCGCATGCGCGAGCTCCTGGCGGCGGTCCTCCACCTCCCGCTGGACAGGGTCAGCGTCAAGGCGACCACCAGCGAGGGGCTCGGCTTCACGGGGCGGGGAGAGGGGATCGCGGCCTACGCGACCGGTCTCCTCGTCCCCGCGCCGAACCGGGACAGC
>JAKLHH010001329.1 GCA_022710245.1 Myxococcota bacterium | reverse complement strand
GGCTCGGCGAGCAAGCCGGCCGCCAAGAGCTCGGCGAGCAAGCCGGCCGCGAAGAGCTCGGCGAGCAAGCCGGCCGCCAAGAGCTCGGCGAGCAAGCCAGCCGCCAAGAGCTCGGCGAGCAAGCCGGCCGCCAAGAGCTCGGAGCTCGCCGGCAAGACCGTCGTCCTCACCGGCAAGCTCGTCTGCCTGACCCGCGAGAGTGCCACCGAGGCCCTCGAGGAGCTCGGCGCCCGCGTGACCGACACCGTCTCCGCGCAGACCGACTACCTCTTCGTCGGCCTGCGCGCCGGCTCCAAGCTCGCGCGCGCGAACGCGCTCGGCGTGCCGACGCTGACCGAGGAGCAGCTCTGCGCCATCCTCGACCTGCCCTACTCGCCCGTCGAGGAGGCCCCTGCACCCGAGCCGGTGAAGGCGGCCGAGCTCGGCGCGCGGCCGGAGTTCGCGGGCAAGACCTGGGTCGTCACCGGCGCGCTCACCGCGATGAAGCGCGACCAGGTGCACGCGGAGCTGGCGGCGCGCGGGGCGCGGGTCGCCGACTCGGTCAGCAAGAACACCCACTACCTCGTGGTCGGCGCCGCGCCCGGCTCCAAGCTGACGAAGGCCCGTTCGCTCGGCGTGCCGGTGCTGAGCGAGGCGGAGCTGCAGGCGCTCTTCCAGGCGAGCCCGGTCGGGCACCCGGTCGCGCCGGCGCCGAAGAAGGCCCTCCCCGCGGTGGCCGCACCCGCCACCGCGCCGTCGGCCGAGGTCGCCGGCAAGACCTACGTGATCACCGGCACCCTGGCGACGATGAAGCGCGACGAGGCGAAGGCGCACCTGCTCGCGCAGGGCGCGCGCGTGGTGGACTCGGTCAGCAAGCAGACCGACTTCCTGGTGGTGGGCGCCGACGCGGGCTCGAAGCTGAGCAAGGCGCAGGCCCTCGGCGTCGCCATCCTCGACGAGGACGAGCTCCGCGCGCGGCTGCACCTCGACTGAGGCGGGTCCCGCAGGGATCGGGCGACTCAGGACAGGGGTGCAGCCCTCCGGATAGAGCTCGCCTCCGCGCGTCGCCGGGTAGATCGCCGCTGCCCTCGGGGCAGACCTCGCCTCCGCGCGTCGCCGGGTAGATCGCCGCTGCCCTCGGGGCAGACCTCGCCTCCGCGTATCGCCGGGTAGATCGCCGATCCCCCGACGTAGAGATAGATCAACGGAGGCCCGAATGCATGCTGCCAGCGCCCTGCTCGTCAGGATCCGGATCCCCCTCGGTGGCGGCGCCCCCGCCATCCTCCTCGCTCTGGTGCTCCTCGTCGCGCTGGTCCTCGTCTACGTGGCGATCAAGCGCCGGCGAGAGCCGTGGGCCAAGGTGGTGCTGGCCGCCGGCATCGCGCTGCCGGTCGCGCTGGGCGGGGCCTACGGCTACTGGTATGTCCAGTCGGAGCGCGAGCATGAGCAGCGCCGCGACGACTATGCGGCGCGAATGTACGAGCGCTTCGTGCAGGCGGGCGCCACCGCCGGCCAGGACCTCGCCAGCGTCAAGCTCTGGCAGTCGCTGAGCGCGGCCTGCGTCAACGTGAAGCCGCTCTTCCAGCCGAGGCTCCGCGAGCTGATCGCCTACGTGCTGCCGCTCCCGGAGGAGCTACGCCGCGCCCACCACGCCGCCCCCGAGCCGGCCGGTGTGATGCCGTCGAACGTGAACGACGAGGTGAGCGTGTTCAAGGCGGTGAAGCCGCGGCCGGCAGCCGTCGAGATCTCCTCGGACCGCGAGCTGGTGGTGGCCACCGCGGTGACGGCGCTCGACGCGGCGACCCGGGACGCCCGCCTCGCCGTGCGCGTCCACTCGACCGCTTCGGGCCGCCCGCAGGCGCTGGTCTGCGAGGGGACCGTCACCGTGCGCGTGCCCGCCGACGCGCTCGCCGCCGGCGGCGATCAGCTCCTCCGCAGCCTCGGCGCCGGCGCGATGAGCGCCGTCTGCAGCGCCGGCTGCTCGCCGCTCACGCTCCTCGCCAGCCCTCACTAGCCAGCGCGCCGTCAGCGCGAGGGCAGAGCTGGAGACATCTCACCCCAGCCGCGCTGACCAGTGCAGCCACCGCTGAAGCGACGCGCGCTCCCGAAAGCGCCATGAGCATCCGGCTCGGCTGCCCGATCCGCCCGGCACGCCGCTTGCTGACCCACTCGACGGAAGTGAACCTGACAATGGAGCACCGAGATGAACGGACACGGACACCTCCTCAGGCTGTGCCTGACCCTGAGCTGCCTCACGGCTGCCCCCGCGCTCGCCTCTCCTGACCTGAACGGACGCAGGACCGCCGGAGGCCGCGAGGTCCTGGTCGGTGCAGGCCGGGACGCTGGGCGCTTCTTCGTGCGCGCCCCCGGCGGACGGATCATCGCGGTCGAGC
>JAKLHH010001328.1 GCA_022710245.1 Myxococcota bacterium | reverse complement strand
GGCGGCGATCAGGGCCTGGACGAAGGCGAGGCGGCGCGGTTCCTGCCTCTTGCGGTCTCCCTGTGGCCTTGGGGGCCACCGATGATACCCCAGCCCGCTTAGCAACTGGAACCGCCACTACAGCCTCGCCCCGCCGAGAGCCGGGTGAGGGACCGGGCCCACAGAGTGGGGACCCCCACCCCACGGGAGGGCCGGCCCCGCGACCGCAACCCGGCGCAGCGCCAGGGAGATCCCGCAGGCCGGCGGGTGAGCTCGATGGCACGTCGCGTGCTCTCCTCAGAGATCGTAAAGGAGCACCACATGGCTCGCCCCCGCACCTCCCAGTTTGCCCTGCTCGGTCTCGCGCTCCTCCTTGGCATCGGCGGTTGCGACGCGGTCGGGGTCCTCTCCGGCAGCGTCAGCGAGGAGGGTCCAGCGATCCGCCGCGGCAGCAAGCCCTACTCCACCGCCGTCGACAGCCCGGTCGCCCTCGAGGGGTATGACTGCTCCGCCAAGCCCTGCTTCCAGGGGCTGGTCTGCGCCGGGATCTATGACGGCAACTCGTCCAAGCTGATCGGCAAGTACTGCTTCGAGAAGTGCGCGAAGGTCGGTCAGGACCCCAACTGCGAGGAGGACGAGCAGTGCGTCGTCTCCAAGGACGCCGGGCAGATCTGCTTCGCGGCGGCGAACCCGGCCGGTGGCTACACCCGCAAGAGCCCGGCCGCCGACGCGGCCCTCCACGCCAGCCAGGGCGGCGGCGGCACCCCGCCCGACGGCAGCGGTGGCGGGACGGCTCCCTCGGGCTCCTGCGGCGGCGCCGAGGAGTCCGCGGTCTTCGAGCTGCTGAACAACCTGCGCAAGGGGCAGGGCCTGAGCGCCCTCGCCTGTGACCTCACCGCCAGCAAGGTCGCCCGCGCCTTCAGTCAGGACATGTGCAACAAGGGCTACTTCGACCACACCGGTCTCGACGGCACCCAGCCGTGGGACCGCCTGCAGTCAGGCGGCGTCCAGTTCAGCAGCGCCGGCGAGAACATCGCCCAGGGCTACCAGTCGCCGCAGGCCGTCCACGACGGATGGGTGGGCAGCTCCGGTCACTACGAGAACATGGTCGGCCAGTGGACCCGCGTCGGGATCGGCTACGTCTCCTGCGGGGGCTCGCCCTACTGGACCGAGGACTTCATGAACTGAGCGGGCCGGGCCCGCCGAGCAGCCGCCGGATCTGCCAGCCGTAGACGTCGAGGCCGTCGCGCTCGAGGTTCGGGAGCAGGTCGCCGAAGGCGTTGCCCTCGATCACCCGATGCCCCTCGAGCCCGGGCTCGAGCAGCAGATCGACGCCGACGTGGAAGGCTCCCGCCGCGCGCTGCAGCACCACGCAGCTCTCCATCGCCCGCTCCCACGCGCCCGCCGGCACGCGTGCGCGCAGCGCCTCGAGGTCGCCGCGGCGGCCGCCGAGGTGGAGGTTGGTGATCGCGTGCGGCGCGCAGCGCATCACCGCGAACGCCGGCTCGCCGTCGACGACGAGCACCCGGAGGTCGAAGGTGAGCCCGCCCAGCCGCGCCTTGGGGACGGCGCGCTCCACCTGGGCCCCCTCGCCGAGGATGAAGGCGAGGACGCGGTCGATCTCGCGCCGCGCGCGCAGGTGCTGGAGCCGGAGCGTGTTGTAGCGCGCCCCGCCGGTGTCGACGACGGTGGTGACCAGCCGCTCGGCCCCGCCGCGCCGCGAGAAGAGCGCGAGGCACGAGGCGGACGACCCGCAGGTCAGCTTGACGAAGACCGTGGGCCAGCCGGCCGCGCGCATCGCCTCGCGCAGCGCCCCGGGCTCGCGCACCGTACCCGGCAGCGCTTCGGGCACCGGCACGCCGAGCGCCCGGCAGCGCGCCGAGGTCGCGGCCTTGTCGAAGAGGAGGGCGATGGCCGCCGGGGGCGAGAGGACGCGCACGCCGACGGGCAACGCGGCCGCGAGCTCGCCCAGCACCGCGAGGAAGCCGAGGTGCTGCTGGCGCGGGTAGAGGATGCGCCCGCGCTCGCGGGGGATCGCCTCGAGCGCGCGCGCGTCGATCGCGTCGTGGCCCGCCGCACGCGCGGCGGCCTCCCCGCGGCGCAGGAGCGCCCGCTCGACCTCGTCGTCCTCGCCGGGGGAGTCAAGGCGGACGATGGTGCCGCGGCGGAGCTGCGGGAGGAGGCGGGCGGGAGCCCCTGGCTCGGCCAGCTCGCGCCAGGGCACGACCCGCGCTGGCGGGTGGCCCTGCGCTGCCAGCGCGGCCTGGAAGAGGGTGACGCGACGGTTCGCCGGGTTGCCGACGAGGATCATCGGAGCGCGGCCTCGCAGCTCGCGCCCGCGCTCACTCGGCGACGGCGACGTAGTAGTGGAGCTCGTCGTCCCAGCCGTCGGGCG
>JAKLHH010001327.1 GCA_022710245.1 Myxococcota bacterium | reverse complement strand
CGACGACCGCGGTAACGTGGTGGCGCGGGTGGCCGGTGGTGGGTTCCAGCGGCTCTCCACCGTGGACGACGACGAGCCGCCGCCTCCTCCAGGCGGCGGTGGCGGCGGTGGTGGCGGCGAGACCGGCCCGGGGAGTGATCGCGCCTCGCGCCCGCGCGCGGTGCACGTCGACCTCAGCCAGGATGACTTCTACGGCGCGAGGCCGTGGCCGCGGCCCGGTCGCCCGTGACGATCCAGCAGCAGAAGGCCGTCGCTGCGGGCGAGATCAAGACCTGGGAGCTCGACCTGGCCGCGATGAGCCGGTGCGCCGGCTGGGCCCAGCGTCAGCCCGACCTCCTGCGCGAGGAGCTCGCGCGACTGCAGGCGGCCTTCCCCACCTTGATCGCGGCGGTCGGGGTGCCGCTCGGCCAGGACCGCTGCTGGGTCGAGGCCGCCGAGCCGCTCCTCTGCAAGAGCTGCTCGGAGCTGATCGTCTTCGACCACGGCACCCGCTGCGCCCGCTGCGGGACCTCCACGGTGGTCCCGGCGCCCTCGGTGGTGGGCGTGGTCGGTCGGATCCCCGCGCTGATCAGCGGCCGGCCGTTCGCGCGCAGCGCGGAGGCGCGGCTCGCGCGCTACCGCCAGTCGGGCGACCCGCGCGCCGAGACCCTCGCCGGCTCGCTGATGGAGGTCAGCGGGCGGCGCTACCTGGCGCCGCGCTTCGCGCTCTGGTTCGCGCAGACGTGGCCGCACGCGGATCCGCCGGTGATGGTCTGGCCGGAGTACTTCGAGGTCCTCGAGATCCCGCCCGACCACGTCTACTACGCGGATCAGTACTACCGGCTCTGCCTCTACGCGAGCTGGCGCGAGCAGCCGGCGGTCCAGGTGCTGCAGAACCGGGTCGTCCCCCGCCTGCTGATCGACCTGATGGTGGCCGACCTGCAGTGTCTGGGGCGGCTCGACGAGGCCCTCGACGCGCTCGACATGTCCCTCTACGAGATGTACAACGTCGTCGGTCGACCCGAGCAGGCGGAGCCGCTGCGTCAGATCTACGAGCGGCTGATCCAGCGCTGACCTCCGCTGCGAGGCAACCTGTTGTGTTGGTCGCGGCCGCTGCCCGCCACCGCCCGACGTGCGGGGCGCCGCTCCAAGTTCCCCGACGGAGGCCGGCGATGATCCTCATCTCCCGCAGCGCCGCGGTCGCCATCTTCGCCGAGGTAAGGCGCTGGGTGGAGCGCGGCCTGCTCGAGCTGGGCGCTCCCTACGAGTCCCTGGTCTACCCGCTCTCGGCGCTGGTCCCCTCGGGCGCCCTGCTCTGCCCCGTCGAGCTCGCCAGCGCGGAGCACCTGCGCGAGCTCGTCGTCGACGGCGTGGTCATCCCGCCCGACGCGATCAAGTCGTTCTCGCCGGCCAACTGTCACTTCTCCGGCGATCTCGAGATGGCGAGCCACGAGCTCAACCTCGAGATCGAGCGGCTGCTCGACGGACGGCCGCGCCTCGGCGTGCACTCCAAGCTGCACGCGCACCCCTTCACCGGCGGCGCCTTCCTCTCGAACGGCGACCTCCTGCACGGGGTCAACTCGGACGCTGCGGTCGCCTGGCGGCACGCGAGGGGGCTGGCGACGGCGATCCTGCACGTCGTCTACCCCGACGAGGAGCCTCGCGCGAGCCAGAGCGCGTGGCGCGTGGACGCGGACGGCGCGCGCAGCGACGGCCAGCCGAGGGTGCGCTGGCGCGTGCACTCCTGGGCCTCACGCGACGACGGCCTCGACGACCTGGGCGACGCGCGCGTCGTCCCCGATCGCCACCCGTCGGTGCAGGCCGCGCGGCGGCCGCCGTACTGGCGCACGCCCGCGGGCGCCGCCTGGTGCGACGCGCAGAAGGCCGCGCTGCGCGAGGCGGGCTACCCTGTCAGCCGCAACGTCCTCGGGCGCGGCTGGCGCCGCTACCTGGTCGCCGCCGGGGGCCGCCAGCTCCTCATCGCGCTGCCCCCGGATCTCCCGGCCGCGCCGCCCCGCGTCCTGGAGGTGAGGAACGCGCTCGCCAACCACTTCGAGCCGCTCCCGCTGCCGCCCTCGACGCAGGCGAGCAGCCTCGCCTCGCTCTCGCTGGTGGCCCTCGCCCGCTACTACGGATCACCGACGTGAGCGACTACTACCTCCGCGTGCGCCCCGTCGTCGGGCAGAGCTTCTTCGAGAAGCGGATCGCCGTCTGGGACCTCGGCCTCGGCTACCTGGCCGCGGAGGCGCTGGCGCGCACCGGCCTCCGCCGCCAGACCTGGTTCGACTCCGGGGTCGCTGGCGGAGCGCTCTGCGCCTCCCTCGGCCGCCAGCGCGAGGGTGAGCCGCGGGGCGAGGCGCTGGCCGCCCTCTGCCGCGCGCACAACACCCTCGAGCAG
>JAKLHH010001326.1 GCA_022710245.1 Myxococcota bacterium | reverse complement strand
CGAGCTCGTCCTGCTGCTCGGCGAGCTCACGGCCGATGTGGCGGATCCGGTTCCCCACCGCCGCGCGGCGCTCCCGCAGCTCGTCCAGGTGCCCGGCCGCCGCGCCGGCGAGCTCGTGCTCCAGCTCGCCGAGCACCTCGGAGAGGCGCGACTCGCGCAGCCGCGCGGTCATCTCCTGGTCCGCCGCGTAGCGGCGCAGCGAGGCGAGCTCGGCCTCCGCCGCCTCGAGCCCGTCCGCCGCCTCGACGAGGAGCGCGAGCTGCTGGGTCAGCGCCGGCGTGCCCAGCCCGCGATCACGGAGCGCGTAGGCGAGCTCCTCGAGGGCACGGAGCGCCCGGCTCGAGGTCGCGTCCGGGGCGAGCGGCGGCGCCTCGGTGTCGGCGAGCAGCGTCGGCGGCGGCGTGTCGGCGAGGTGCGGCGGCCGCGGCACGCGGCGAGTCAGCGCCGACTCGTCGGTGGGCGGCAGGGCATCCTCCTCGGCGTCGCTGGGCACGGGCGGTGGGGCGATCACCCCGCGCGCGGCGCGACCGAGGAGCTCGCGCAGGTGGTTCGCCAGCACGATCGCCGAGGCCGGCCTCCCGCCCGGCTTCTTCTCCAGGCAGCGCAGCACCAGCGCGTCGACCGCGGCCGGGATGTCGCTGCGGCCGCTCGCCAGCGAGGGCGCCGGCGGCCTCTCGCTGACGTGCGACGAGAGGACCTGCATCACCTGGCCCTTGAAGGGCGCCCGACCGACCAGCAGCTCGAAGGCGAGGATCCCGAGGCTGTAGAGGTCCGAGCGCGGGTCATCGCCGATCCCGAGGCAGCGCTCCGGCGCGAGGTACTCGGCGGTGCCGAAGAGGTCGCCCTGGCTGGAGGCGCCGCCCGCGCCGGTCTGCTGGCCGACGATCTTCGCCAGCCCGAAGTCGAGCACCATCACCTGGTCGGGCTGGCCGTCCGGGCTGGTGAGGACGATGTTCGCCGGCTTCAGGTCGCGGTGGAGGACGTTGACCGCGTGGGCCGCGTGCAGCGCCTCGGTGATCTGCAGGAGCAGCGCCACCGCGCGCCGCACCTCCAGCGCGCCCTCGGCGCGCAGCACCGACGCGAGCGTGCGCCCCTTGACGTACTCCATGGCCAGGTAGGTCCGCCCCTCCTCGTCCTGGCCGAAGTCGAGGATGCGCGGGACCCGCGGGTGCTCGACGCGGCTCGCGGCGCGCGCCTCGCGCCGGAAGCGCGCGAGCACCTGGGCGTCGCGCAGCAGCTCGGCGCGGATCACCTTGAGCGCGCAGAGGCGTCCCAGCACCTGGTGGCGCGCCAGGTAGACGACGCCCATGCCGCCCCGCCCGATCCTCGCCTCGATACGAAAGCGACCGGCGAACTGCGTGCCGATCATCGCGTCGGCTTCCAAGTCCACTTCTCCTTGCAGGGCGAGCGTACCACGCTCGCGCATGGACGGGCTGATGATACCAGACGCTTGACCGCTCCGGGGTGCCGCGCGATGTTGGCCGCATGAAGCGCCGCCGCAGCCGCCTCCGCCGGGTGATCAAGTGGACCCTCCTCGTGATCGGTGTCCTCGCGCTCGGGATCGCCGGCCTCCTCGCCTCGATCTTCATCGGGCGGCCGCCGATCCCCGACGGCCTCCGCCTGGGCGCCGTCGAGGTGGTCAAGGACGGCATCGTCAGCGCCTGCCTGATCGAGCTCGGCCCCGGCGCGGTGGCCCTGGTCGACGCGGGCAACGACAAGCACGGCGCCGCCATCCTCGGGGCGCTCCGGCGTCGCGGCCTCGGCCCGGAGGCCGTGAAGGCCGTGCTCCTCACCCACGGCGACTATGATCACACGAACGGCGCGCACCTCTTCCCGCGCGCGCAGCTGCTCGCGCTCGCCGACGACGTGGCGCTCGTCGAGGGGCGGGTCGGACGCGCGCTGCGCGGCCCGCACCCGAACGGCCTCCACGTGACGCGCGCGCTGCGTGACGGTGAGGTGCTCGAGCTCGCGGGCACGCGCGTCGAGGTCCTCGCCCTGCCCGGCCACACCCCGGGGAGCGCGGCCTACCTCGCCCGCGGCGTCCTCTTCCTCGGCGACAGCGCCGAGAGCACGAAGGACGGCAAGCTGGAGCCGGCGACCTGGCTCTTCTGCAGCGACCGCCCCCGCAACCGCGCCTCGCTGCGCGCGCTCGCCGATCGCCTGAGGTCGCGGGCCAGCGAGGTCACCGCCATCGTCTGCTCGCACACCGGCGCGCTCTCGAGGGGACTCGCGCCGCTGCTCGAGCTCTCCGACCGGCTGAAACCGTAGCCGCCCACTGGTCCTCGGGCCTTGCAGCCCCTCCTGGTCTCGGCGTCCTTCCTCCTCCCTCCTTCCTCCTTCCTCCTTCCTCCTTCCTCCTTCCTCCTTCCTCCTTCCTC
>JAKLHH010001325.1 GCA_022710245.1 Myxococcota bacterium | reverse complement strand
CAACCTCTACGGCAACAACCAGAAGGCGCGCCTCGTCACCCGCAGCGCCGGCGGCAAGTGGGCCTACGTCCCCGACGTCATCGCGCGGCTGGTCAAGGCGGGGAGCCTGCCCGCCGAGCGCGCGAAGGATCCGCTGGGTGAGCCCTACACGGCGCGCAGCCTCGAGAAGCTCTGGCCCGACCTCGCGGCCCAGAGCCTGGTCGGGCAGCTCGAGCTCAACCGCCTCTGGAGCCTCCGCTACCAGGTGCAGAGCGAGCTCTACCGCCGCACCGCGAGCTACACCAAGCTCGGTGGCCAGACCCTCGCCGCGCACCTCGCGGCCGCCTGGAGGACCGTCGCGCGCCGCAACCGCGAGGCGGCGAAGGACCCCTTCGGCCAGCCCTACAGCTGGGCCAGGGTCGGCAGCCTGCCGGGCTTCCGCGAGGGCGACGTCGCGGCCGAGCAGGACGCGAGCAAGGTGAGCAGCATCTACTACGCGCTGCAGAACCTCGCCAGCCGGCGGGCGAGCAAGCCGGGCGTCCTCGACGCGAAGCGCAACCTCTACGTGCTCCCGGCGGACGCCGCCCAGCAGGCGGTGCGCGAGAAGCTGCTCGACCGCCGCACCGCGCGCGACCTCTGGGGCCGCCCCTTCGCGCTGCGCCGCCACGGCGGCCCGCAGCGCCAGGGCTTCTACTGGGACACGCGCCTGCGCAGCTACGACCTCGTCTCGGCCGGCGCCGACGGTCAGCTCGGCACCGCCGACGACCTCGTCTACCCGCGCAGCCCGACGGAGAACCCTTACCAGCGCCTGCAGGCGGCGCTCGGGGTCAAGCAGCAGGCGGGCGGCATCTGGGGCTGGGGGCGAGGCGGCGGCGCGTTCGGCATGCTGCGCGCGCGGCGGGCGGCGATGCCGATGGGCAAGGGCAGGTTCGCGATGGAAGACCTCGCCGCGGGGGCCGAGCGCGAGGAGGCGAGGCCGATCGGGGCCGCTGTGGCGACCAAGAGCGCCTCGAACGCCCACGCGGGCCCGGCCGCGGCCGGTCAGGGCGCCGCACCGCCGAAGCGCGAGGTGCGCGTCCGCGAGTTCTTCCCCGAGACGCTCCTCTTCCAGCCGGCGCTGATCACCGACGACCAGGGCCAGGCGAAGCTGGAGCTGGCGATGGCCGACAGCATCACCACCTGGCGCATGACCGCCTCGGCGAGCAGCCAGGGCGGAGCGCTCGGCGCCACCAGCGGGGCGCTGCGCGTCTTCCAGGACTTCTTCGTCGACCTCGACCTGCCCGTCGCGCTGACCCAGAACGACGAGGTCTCCGTGCCGGTGGTGGTCTACAACTACCTGAAGCAGCCGCAGCGCGTGCGCCTCGAGCTGAAGGCGGCGAGCTGGTTCGAGCTGCGCGGCGGCCGCGTCCTCGAGCTGAACCTGAAGCCCTCCGAGGTCGCCGCCACCTACTACCGGATCAAGGTGCGCGACCTCGGCCGGCGCGTGCTCGAGGTGCGCGCCGACGGCACCGCGATGTCGGACGCGATCCGGCGCGAGCTGGAGGTGCTCCCCGACGGGCAGGAGCAGAACGTGGTGGCCAACGGCCGGCTGACCGGCACGGTGACCGCGCCGATCTCCATCCCGCACCACACGGTCGCGGGGGCGTCGAAGATCCTCGTGCGCCTCTACCCGGGGGTGTTCTCGCAGGTGATCGAGGGGATGGAGTCGATGCTCCGTCTCCCCGGTGGGTGAATGGAGCAGACCTCCTCGGTATCGTACCCGAACGTGCTCGCGCTACGATACCTGAGGAAGACGGGGCAGGTTGCTCCGGAGATCGCGATGAAGGCCCAGCAGTACGTCAACCTCGGCTACCAGAAGCTCCTCACCTTCGAGAGCCCGACGGGCGGCTTCAACTGGTGGGGCAACGGCGAGGCGGGCAACGTGGTGCTGACCGGCCTCGGCATCCAGCAGTTCGACGAGATGTCGAAGGTCCACACCGTCGACCGCGGGATCATCGAGCGCTCACGCCGCTGGCTGGCGAAGAAGCAGGACGCTGACGGCGGCTGGCAGAAGGACACGAACCTCCACAGCTACAACGCCGCGCTCGGCGCCTCCAAGCTGCGCACGACCGCCTACGTCCTCTGGTCGCTCCTGCAGACGGGCGACCAGGGCGCGCACGTGGAGAAGGGGATCAAGTACCTGAAGGCGCACCTCGGCGACGCGGGCGGCGACACCTACAGCCTCGCGCTGGCGGCGAACGCGCTCGCCCTCTGGAACCCGAAGGACCCGGCGACGGTGAAGCTCCTCGGCGAGCTGGCCGCGAAGAAGGTCGACGAGCCCAAGTCGAAGAGCGTCTACTGGCCGACCGCGGGCGACACCGAGACCTACTCGCGCGGCACCACCGCCGCCATCGAGACCACCGCGCTCGTCACC
>JAKLHH010001324.1 GCA_022710245.1 Myxococcota bacterium | reverse complement strand
CAGGACGAATCGCGGCGGTCTCATCTCGGAGCGGCCGGAGGCCGCGAGGACCCGCGATTCGCCCTCCATCGCGCAGCCTCCGCAGGAGGCGAGCAGGGCGAATCGCGGCGGTCCTATCCCGGAGCGGCCGGAGGCCGCGAGGACCCGCGATTCGCCCTCCATCGCGCAGCCTCCGCAGGAGGCGAGCAGGACGAATCGCGGCGGTCTCATCTCGGAGCGGCCGGAGGCCGCGAGGACCCGCGATCGCCCCGTGGTCGGTCTCATCCCGGAGCGGCCGGAGAGTCGACGGAGCTCCGCTCATGGGGACACCTGCAGCGGGAGATCCACGCTGGCCTCGCGCAGCTCACCGCCGACGCGCAGCCCGAGCTGGCCTTGCAGCCGCGCGCCGGTGAGCGGCGGGACGCCCGGGGCCTGGAGGCGCAGCGCCCAGCTCCCGGCGAGCGCGCAGCGCGCCTCGCGCAGCGCCGCCCGCAGCGGCCGGTCACCGTCGAGGAGGGCGCCACCGCTGGCGGTCGCGGCGGCGAGCAGGCCCTCGCTGACGGCGCTGCCGCGCGGGGCCGGGCTGATCGCGAGGAGGCGCGCCGTGGGCGCCGTCCCCAGCGCGGCAGCCGCCTGCGCGGCGCTCGCCTGGGAGGCCCCCTGCACCCCCACCGTGTAGAGGATCACCGCCGGCGAGCCCTCAGCAGAGGCGCGCGCCGCCGTCGCCGCCTGCAGCAGGCCGTCCCAGAGCGGCGCCTCGCCGCCCAGCCTCCCGGCGAGACCATCGAGGCCACGGTGGAGCGCGCTCACGTCGTCGGTGAGCCCCACGACGACGCGAGCCGCGCCGCCCTGCAGGACCACGAGCGCCACCTGCGCCCCCGGGTAGGGACAGCGCTCCTCCGCGCTGCAGAGCACCGCGCTCACCAGCTCGCGCGCCGCGGCCACACGCTCCAGCCCCGGGTCCGCCGCCGCCGTCGCCGTGCCGTTGTCGAGGACGAGCGCGAGCCGGAGCGGGGAGCCAGCCGCGCTGTGCCCCAGCTGGCTCGCAGCGGTCACGGTCACGCGTCGCCCCCCGGTCTCGACCACCTCCAGCGAGCCCGTCACCTGCCCCGGCCCCAGCCCACCCAGCCGGACCACCTGAGCTCCCGCCCGGACGCGGTCCTGGGCGCCCAGCGGCTGTCCCTCCCAGCCCACCAGCACCGCTCGAAGCTCGAGCTGCCCGTCCAGCCAGCGAGCCGAGAGGGGCGCCACCTGGTCGAGCGGACCGAGGCTCCAGCCGATCTCCGCTCCCACCTGGCACCCCCCGGCCAGCAGCAGCAGGCTCAGACATCTACTTGAAAACAATGAGCTCACAGGTTACTCGCTGGCTGGATTTTTCCGGTGGAAGACGCTTGAAAGACGCCGGCTGGTTCCTTTATAGTGCGGCCTGCGTCGTGACCCAAGGTGTCGAGCGCACACGCTCCATCGAGCACGGTGGCAGTGCCATCCCGGTCACGGCCTGGCAGCCGCGAGGCAGAAAACTTAGCGACTCCTGGATGTTGAAAGTGATCGAGGCTCGAGTCCCTGCCTGCGCGTGACAATTACTTGTGTCGGTTACCCACATCGAGGTATGATGTAGGCAACCGTAGGATAGGACAAGATGTTCTTTCTTCTCGGCAACTTGACGCTGCTTCTCGTGACCCTGGGCCTCTTCCTGGCAACCATTCGCCTTGGCCGTCCCCAGCCCTGAAGCTTCTGGCAGCAGCTCGTACCCCGGAATTGGAGCGGCGCCGCCCAGGTCGGGCGGTCGGGCGTAGCGGCCGCGACCAACAATTCGCCCTGCTCGCGTCCTCCAGACGCTCCGCGATGAAGGGCGAATTGCGGGTCCTCGCGGCCTCCGGCCGCTCCGGGATGAGACCGCCGCAATTTGCCCTGCTCGCCTCTGCGGAGGCTCCGCGATGAAGGGCAAATTCCTGTGCGCCGCTGGGCGGCCAGGTGACGTCGTTCCGATCCGTCACGTCCGTCATGCAAGCCGCGGGTCGAAGGCGACATAGCGAAGCTTCAGATCCTTGAAGATCGTCGCGCGGTTGTTGTCCGCATGTCGGCCAGATTAGCGCAGTTGCGGCCGAGCGGGGGCAACTAACGACCAGCGAGGCGGTGGCCCGGCTCGCCGAACGGGTTCATCCTCGGAGGATGCGAGCGTCCCTGACCAGCGAGCGGCCGAGGCAGGCGCGATGAGCCACCCAGAGCTCGACGAGCGTGTCCCCGCGGGCGGCACCTTCGCAGCGCTCCGCCACCCCAACTACCGGCGCTGGTTCGTCGGGCAGCTGGTCTCGCTGCTGGGGACCTGGGTGCAGACCACCGCGCAGGGGTTCCTCGTGTTCGAGCTGACCCGCTCCCCGGCCTACCTGGGCTACCTCGGGTTCGCTGGCGG
>JAKLHH010001323.1 GCA_022710245.1 Myxococcota bacterium | reverse complement strand
CTCAGCCTCCTTCCTCTCAGCCTCCTTCCTCTCAGCCTCCTTCCTCTCAGCCTCCTTCCTCTCAGCCTCCTTCCTCTCAGCCTCCTTCCTCTCAGCCTCCTTGCAGGAACGCGTTGATCGAGGCCCCGGACGCGGCTACAGTTGCGTCCATGAGCGACGGACGCGAAGGTCATCCGCCGGCCCCTTACCATCGGGTCGTGACGGTGGTGCTGGTCCTGCTCAACCTCGCCGCGATCGCCTACGCGATCTACGAGGGGGGCCCCGGGCGCTGGGACTATCACTTCCGCAAGGCCTCACTGGTCACCTGGTTCGCCTCGGCGCAGATGTTCGGGGCGGCGCTGGTCTTCCTCGCCTGCTACTTCGCGGGCACCATCATCCAGCTGGAGGGCGAGGAGCGCCGCGCGAACCACACCTGGCTCGTCTTCGCGCTGGGCTTCTTCGTGCTCGCGGTGGACCAGCAGTTCTGGCTGCGGGAGCATCTGACCGCCTGGATCGAGCGAGCGCAGCCCGCCGCCGAGGGCGCGCCCGCAACCGTGACCGCCACCGCGCTCAAGGTGATCGCCGCGACGGTCGCGGTGGCCCTGGTCATCTACTATCGCTCCACGGTGCTCGCCAACTTTCGCATGGTGGTCGCGTTCATCGGCGGCTTCTGGTTCCTGCTGATGATGCTCATCGTGCACATGCTGATCGAGAGCGTCGGGTTGCCCGCCTGGCTGGGCAAGATCCTCGAGGGCTCCGGCAAGCTGCTGGCGATGTCGATGTTCCTCGGCGGGTCGTACATCGCGCTGCTCGATCGGCTCAGCGCGGCCAACGCCCTCGCCCAGCTCGCGCTCTACGGTGACCGGCGCAGGCGGCAGATCCCGATCTCCTTCCCCGATCGTCGGGGCAAGGTCGAGTTCCGTCCCGTGGAGGGCGAGGTCGCGCGAGCTGCCGACGAGTCCGCGCCAGATCTGGCCTCGGAGGTCTCCGAGAGTGATGCCGGACAGCAGGAGGCGGAGGCGCTGGAGGCGTCGGAGGCGGAGGCGTCGGAGGCTCCTGCGGTGGCGGCGCCCTTGACGGCCGCGGCAGTGAGCGCGGCTCCGTCGACGGCGTCCGTCGCTACCACCACGACGCAGGAGCCCGTGACGACGGCGCCAGCGGCTCCGGCGCAGACGACGGCGTCAGCGCAGAGGTCGGCGGCGGCGCCGCCAGCGCAGGCGTCGGCGGCAGCGCAGACGTCGACGCCTGCGCAGAGGTCGGCGCCGGCCGCGGCTCCGGCGGAAGCGTCGAACGGAACGTCGGCGGCTCCGGCGCAGACGTCGGCGGCAACGCCTGCAGCTCCGGCGCAGACGTCGACGGCAACGCCTGCGGCTCCGGCGCAGACGACGACGGCGACGTCCGCGGTGACGACACCTGCACCCGCGGCTGGCGCGCCTGCACCCGCGAGCACGCCTGCACCTGCAGGGCCCGAGGCGACGTCGCTGGAGAAGCCTGGCTCCGAGGGGCAGTCGAAGTAGTCGCCGACCGTCGCCGAGGGCTGGCGCCAGCGGTCGCTCGGCGCGCTCGGGCCCCTCGCCTCAGGACCTCAACGGGTAGAGCGCCGGGCGCCAGCGCTTGCTGGTTGATCGGCACGGTCGGCCCCTACCAGTGGACGCCAGCGGGAGGTGGACGCCCGGCGGGAAGCAGCAGGAAGGAAGCTACCAGTGGACGGCGCCGAGCCCACCTTGCTTGACGTAGTCTGGCTCGCGGGTACCTGCCCAGGCGGCGAGGCCGACCGTGGTGCCGACGACGGCCGTCACCGCGGTCCAGAACCACCAGGTCTTGTAGAACGGGCTGCGGCGCGGCGGGGGTGGTGGGAGCGGCTGCGGGAGCGGCGCCGCGAGCGGCCGTGTCTCGGGCGGCGGCGTGGCCGCGGTCACCTGGGCGTCGAGCTCGCGGATCAGCTCCTCCACCTGGGCACGCAGGGGCGTGGTCGGCTGGGCGACGAGGAACTTGCGATAATGCTCCACGGCGCGGCGCGGGTCTCCGGCGCTCCGATAGCTCTGGGCGATGTTGAGGAGGAAGGCGGGGAGGGGGTCGAGCTGGAAGCCAGCCTCGAAGCTCTTCACCGCTTCGGCATAGTTGCCCTCGGCGTATGCCGCCTTGCCCGCCGTGAAGAGGGCGCGCGCTTTGACCTTCGCGGCCGGCTTCGCGGCCAGCGTCGGGCTGGGCAGCGCGACCAGGATGGCGACGGCGCAGAGCAGGCTCCTCATCACATCACCTCGCTCAGCGATAGGGGTCGTCGAGGTCTCCCGACTTCAGGTCGGGCAGGTCCTTGCCCGATTTCTTGGGCTCGGCCTTCTTGGGCTCGGCCTTCTTGGGCTCGGCCTTCTTGGGCTCGGCCTTCTTGGGCTCGGCCTTCTTGGGCTTCGCCTTCATG
>JAKLHH010001322.1 GCA_022710245.1 Myxococcota bacterium | reverse complement strand
GCGCTGACGGGAGACCCGCAG
The DNA here is from genome assembly GCA_022710245.1 of Myxococcota bacterium. Next base: position 2,378 of record JAKLHH010001322.1, on the reverse strand, counting down.
CAGCTCGAGGAAGGTGCGCTCGGTAGGGGCGGTGCTGCGATCGAGGGCTTGCTGCGCTGTGAGACCCTGCACGTCGGGGCTGGGAGGGCGGCGTCCGAGGACGGTGAGGCCGAGGAGCACGCAGAGCATGATCGCGATCACCGCGAGCGCCCCGATCCTGCGACGTCGACGTGTCCTGGCTTTGCCCATCCTGCGCTCTCCTTCGGCCCGCGCGCTCCGGGCCTTGCTCAGGGGACCAGCAAGCCATGCGCCAGCCTATCGGGCAAGAAAACGGCCATGGTTCCGCGCGTGCGAGGCCAGGAGGGCGGCGAGGGTTCGCCAGGGCGGCGAGCGGTTGCCGCCAGCTGGCGCCAGTGTGACAGCCCGCGGCGAGCGGTTGCCGGCGCAGCAGGCTGCTCCCGGCGCCTGATGACCACCTCGCAGTCGTACGGCGGCCTGGCCCAGGCGGTCAGCGGTAGGGCGACGGCGGCGCGCCCCTGACCCAGGAGAAGCCCTCGATGGAGTCAAAGGGTGTGCGCTGCGGGTCGGCGACATACTCCTCGAGGTAGCCGCAGTTCGCGCAGACGTAGGCCTCGAGGTGGCCGATCCGGGTCCGCTTCCCGTCGACGAGCGCGGTCCCGAGGGCCCGCTCCGTGGTGATGGTCTCCTGGTGGCCGAAGGTGTCCGGCAGGCAAGCGAGGTGGCCGATCCGCCGGCTGCCGCACTTGGGACAGCGCTTGCTCTGCTTCATCGCCCCGCCTCTCCGTCGGTCTCCTCGACGCCCGGGTTGACCCAGGTGAACCCGCGCAGGCGCTCGAAGGGGAGCCACTGCGGGTCCTGCACGTACGTCTCGACCCTGCCGCACTCGCCGCAGACCAGCACCTCGACGGTCCCTGCCTTGGTGGTCCGCTTCGCGCCGCGGTGGCGCTGGTACTGCTGGCTCTGCTGCTTCTGCGGATCGTGTTGCACCTCGACCCACTCGGCCCGGTAGTCGATCGTCCCCACGGCCTGGTAGCTCGGGCTGCCCGCGAGGTCGGCCAGCGACTCGAGCGCGCCGAGCTGGGGGCTGTCGCAGATCGGGCAGCGTCCTTGCTTCATGATGTCCTCTCTGGCGCACGGCCGCTGCGCCTGATCGCCACGGCGAAGCGCACCCCGATCGCCTCGATCGACTCCCTCGACGGTAGCCGCAGGGCGAGCTCGCCCGGCAGCCCGCTTCGCCCCAGCAGGGTGCCCGCGAGCTGGCCGAAGAGGGAGGCGTTCGTGTCCGCATCGCCGCCCACGCCGACGAGCTCCTGCAGCAGGGCAGCGAAGGGCCGCTCGGCCAGCGCGGCCGCGGCGAAGCAGGCGAGGGGCACCGACTCCGCGGCGTGGCCGCTGGCGCCGTGAGCTCGTGCCACCAGCGCAGCCAGCGCCAGCAGCTGATCGCGCACCCGCGTATCGGGGAGCGCGTCGGCCACCACGGTGAGCCAGCCGCGGTCGAGCCGGGCGCTGTCGAGCAGCCGGCGAAGGCCGAGGACGACCGCCAGCGCGCCGCAGTAGGCCTCGTCGTGGTGGTGAGTGATGCGGCAGAGGTCGCGGAGTCGCTGTCGATCGGCGGGCGCGTCGGGGTCGAGGCAGAAGGCGAGCGGCGCAGCGCGCATGGCAGCACCGTTGCTGGCGGCGTGCTCACCGCGCCGGCCGACGAGCGCCCAGTGGCCACCAGCGGCGAGCTCCTGCAGCGCCTTGGTGGTCGCTGCGCCCGCGCGAGGGATGCGCCCCTCGCGGTGCCAGCGCACGAGCTCGGCCGCCAGGTGCTCGGGCGCGGTGCTCCCCGAGCGGGCGATCGCCTCGCAGGAGGCGAGCGTCAGCGCCGTGTCGTCGGTGAGCGTCCACGGGCGGTCGAGGATGGAGTCGCCGCTCGGCGGGCCGTTCTCGAACGAGCTCCCGCAGGCATCCCCGATCCCACCGCCGAGGAGGCAGCCGAGGATGGCGTCTTCGTGGTCGAGGCTCATCGACGGTCCCCGATCCCGCCGCCGAGGAGGCAGCCGAGGATGGCGTCTTCGTGGTCGAGGCTCATCGACGGTCCCCGATCCCGCCGCCGAGGAGGCAGCCGAGCACGCAGCCGTCGTGGTCGCGGCTCATCGCGCCCTTCCTACACCGGTTTGCCGGCCTGACCCCATCGCCGTCGAGCTTACCTCGCTCCGGCTCCCCAGCTCCACCTCGGCAAGGTCTCGTTCAGGTCGAGGAGGCCGCCGGCCTTCTGCCAGCCGACGCGGAGAAGCCAGGTCTCCGAGGGCGCCACCGGGCTCGGTCCGGGTGGTGGCCGGCAGCCGGAGCGCCAGCCGTCGAACCAGTCGCTCGAGGAGAGCGGGTCGAGCCAGTCGCGGTTGGTGACCTGGCCGCGCTGCTCCCGGTGACGC
>JAKLHH010001321.1 GCA_022710245.1 Myxococcota bacterium | reverse complement strand
TGAAGATCGGGCAGGACCTCACCTGCACCGGCGACGCCACGACCAGCAAGGACGCGACCTTCAACTACGCTTGCAACGGCACCAGCTACGACAACGAGACGAGCTACACCTTCGAGTCGGCCGGCGCGCCGCTCAGCCCCTACCCTGGCCCGCCGCCCTGCTCGTCGCTCTTCGCCATCACCAACAAGGGCGTCACCGCGGCGGCCGGCGTCACCATCCTCTTCGGCGTCGCGCACAACGGCAGCTTCCCGAACCACTTCGCCGAGCTCTGCCCGGCCCCGGGCGGCACCTCCCACCTCGACTTCCCGCCCATCTGCGGCGGGAACTGAGCCGCACCGCTTCTCTCTCCGCACCGAGACCGCGAGCAGGCCAGCCCCCTGCGTCGAGGTTCGCGTTGTTGACGCCCCGACGGGAAGTGGCTTTGATGGAGCCATGGGCGAAGTCGTGGTCAGCAGGTTCAAGTGGAAGGGTGCGCCGACGAGCTTCAAGGTCGGCGTCTTCATCTCGCTCCTCGGCTGGGTGCTCTTCGGCTTCTTCTTCCCGTTCGTGCACAACCACCCCCTGCTCCTCGGCTTCACCCTCGGGCAGGGGCTGGTGTTCCTGGGTGGCATCGTCGCCGGCTGGAGGATCCGACGGGGCCTGATCGCGCTGCTGCTGCTCCTGACGCTGGCGCTGAGCATCGCCAAGTTCGCCCTGGCGATGCCGCGGAGCCTGGCCGGCGACGTGAGGGACATGCTGCTCGCCATCCCTGGTGGCGTGCTCCTCGCCGCCTGCCTCTACTACCTCATCCGGCGCGCCCCTGGAGAGCGGCGCCGGCGACGCCCCGCCCGCCCTGGCCGACCGTCGGGCGAGCGGATCATCGAGATGACCTGGACCTGCTCCAGCTGCGGCCACCGCAACCTCGGCCGCCACACCTCGTGCCGCCAGTGCCGGCAGCCGATGGGCGAGCACGAACGCTACGAGATGCCAGCGAACACGGCGGCAGCCGTCACCGTCACCGACGAGGCGCTGCTGCGGATGGCCGAGGCCGGCCCCAACTGGCGCTGCGCCTACTGCAGCAGCGACCAGCGCGCCCTCGACGGGACCTGCCAGGAGTGCGGGGCCAGCGCGCCGCGGGGCGCGGAGTCCGAGGCGAAGCCCGAGCTCGAGCCTCCGCCCAGGCCACCCCGCCCTCGGCCCTCCCGCCTGATCTTCGTCCTCATGCCGGTCCTCTCGCTGGTGACGGCGGTCCTCGCCGTCGTGGGCGCGGGGCTGTTCCAGCGCCCGCTGGAGGACTGGCTCGAGGGCACGCGCCGCGTCAGCGCCACCGTGCGCGAGACCCGCTGGGAGCACCTGGTCACCGTCTCGCAGGCCGCCACCCTCTACGGCGAGGGGTTCGCCGAGCAGCGGCGCTCGGACGCCCTCGAGGTCGAGGTCCTGGGGCGGCGCTTCCACCACAACGAGCGGGTCTGCGCGCGCGAGGGGACCGAGACCTACCTCGAGAGCGTCCCCGACGGCACCACGACCGAGAGCTACACCGAGCGGGTCGAGTGCGGCGAGACCTGCACGTCGTCGACGCGAGAGTGCAGCGAGAAGTGCACCAGCAACCGCAACGGGTTCGCCAGCTGCCGGACCGTCTGCAGCGGCGGCGGACGCTCCTGCACGCCGAAGTACTGCAACGAGCGGCGCACCCGCCAGGTGCCGAAGTTCCGCAACGAGCAGCGCACCCGCACCGTCTGCAAGGAGCACCGGGAGGAGCGACGTGACGCCGAGTGGCTGAGGTGGAGCTACCGGGGGTGGGGCCTGGTCAAGGAGCTGCGCCTCTCCGGCGACGACAGCGCGCCCCGCTGGCCCACCGCCGAGCAGACGCGGATCGACGCGCCCGCGGCCGAGACCCGCGTCGAGCAGCGGGGGACGTACAAGGTCGTCCTCGTCGACGCCAAGGGCGAGCGGTACGTCGAGGCGCCGAGGACCGAGGAGGCCTTCCGCAAGCTCCCCCGGGGCAGCCGCCACCGCCTGCACTTCCGGAGCGGCCGCATCGAGTTCATCTTGCCCGAGTGAGCGTGCCTACCGCGTCGGGCGAGTCAGCTGCCTTGCGTCTGCCGCGTGCACGGGAGAGCTACTCGCCCCGCTTGTGGTGCGGGATGGCCACCATGGTGCTCTCCGCCGGGAACACCGCGAAGGCCTCCTTGCCCACCTCGAGCTGCAGGTCGGCGATCGCGCCGAGGGTGACGATGGACGCGACGTCGACCCCGCTGGCGACCTCGATCACCACCTCCCCGCTGAAGTCACCGCGGGTGATGGACTTGATCTTCCCTCGGAGCACATTGCGCGCGCTGATCTTCACGGCGGTCCTCCTGCCAGGTTGGAGGGCGCGAGCATAGCGTGGCCGCCGCCGCGACGAAACCCTTTGCCGCCCGCG
>JAKLHH010001320.1 GCA_022710245.1 Myxococcota bacterium | reverse complement strand
CGGCCGCGAGCAGGCTGACGCCGAACACCAGCAGCGCCGCGGGAGCGGTGCGCAGGGCGAGCTGGTGCGCCAGCATGCCGGCGCCGAGGAGGGCCACCGGGAGGAGCGCGCTCGGCCAGCTCCAGATCGCCGCACCGAGCGCCAGGCCGCAGCCGATCAGCGCGGCCCGCCGGGCGCGCGCCGTGGCCCCGTGGACCCCGGCGAAGTAGAGCAGCGCGGCGAGCGAGGTGAGGAGCGGCTCGAGCACGTGGTGGTCGACGCGACCGATGCGGCTGTACTCGAGGTGCAGGGGCCAGAGCGCGAGGACCAGCCCGCCCAGCGCGGCCCAGCGCGCGCGGGCGAAGCGCAGCGTCAGCGCGGCGGCGAGGAGCGCGCCGAGCGCGCCAAGCACGACGACCAGCAGCGTGCCGAGCCTGGCCACCTGGTCCGGGCCCACGGCGCCCGCGAGGCGGGCGAGCCCGCCGCCGAGGTAGGCGAGCCCCGGTGGCCAGTGCTCGAGCTGGCCGTCGGGGTGGCCGAGGAGCGGGTCGAAGCTGGGCGGCCGGGCGGGGAAGACGGCGCGCGCTCGCAGCATGCGATGGGTCGCGTGGTAGCTGTCGGTGTCGACGAGGCGCGTCCCGGTCGGGGTGAAGATGGCGCGGGCACCCGCGAGGCGTGCGGCGCCGCCCACCGCGAGCGGCAGCAGCAGCGCGAGCGCGACGCCGAGGAGGCGCAGGCGCCGCGGCGGGGGCTGCTCGTCGGTGGGGCCGGGGCTCATGGGGTGCGGAGCCCGCCGTACGCCTGGATCAGGGCAGCCGCGGCGAGCTCCACGTCGGCCTCGCGCGTGGTGCGCCCGAGCGAGAGGCGCACCGCCCCGAGCGCGTCAGCCTCGGGGATCCCCTGCGCGAGCAGCACGGCCGAGGCGCGCTCGTGCCCCTCGTGGCACGCCGAGCCCACCCCGGCCGCGAGCTCCGGGGTGCGGGCGAGGAGCTCGGCGCCGCGCACCCCGGGGAAGCGCACGTTCAGGGTGTTCGGCAGCCGGCGGGTCGGGTGGCCGCTGAGCGCCAGCCCCGGGATCGCTGCGCGGAGGGCTTCCCAGAGCCGGTCGCGCAGCCCTCGCTGCCGCTCCCCCTCGGCCTCGAGGCTCCCGGTCGCGAGCTCGCACGCCGCTCCCAGCGCCACCGCGAGGGGGACGCTCTCGGTCCCCGGCCGCAGCCCGCGCTCGTGGCCAGCCCCGAGGAGCACCGGCCGCAGCCGGGCCTCGCAGCCCCGCCGCACATAGAGCGCGCCGATGCCCTTGGGCGCGTGGAGCTTGTGGCCCGCGACGCTGAGCAGGTCGACCCCGAGCTCGTCGACGCGGGTCGGGAGCTTGCCCACGCTCTGCGCGGCGTCGGTGTGGATCAGCGCGCCCGGCGCCTGCGCCCGCGCCAGCGCAGCCACCTCGGCGACGGGCTGCAGGCTGCCCGTCTCGTTGTTGGCGTGCATCAGGGTGACGAGGGCGGTCTCCCGGCGCAGCGCCCGCGCCGCTGCCGCCGCGTCCACGCAGCCGGTGCCGTCGACGCCCACGCGGGTCACCGACCAGCCGCGCGCCTCGAGGAGCGCGCACGGCCGCGCCGTCGCCGGGTGCTCGACGACGGAGGTGACGAGGTGCGCGGGGTGATCGATGGCCGCCGCGGCGCCGAGGAGCGCGAGGTTCGAGGCCTCGGTCCCGCCCGAGGTGAAGATCACCTCCTCGGGCGCGCAGCCGAGGAGCCCGGCGACCTGGGCGCGGGCCTGCTCGAGCCCCTCGCGGGCGCGGCGGCCGTAGGGGTGCGCGCTCGACGGGTTTCCGAAGCGCTCGCGCAGGTAGGGCAGCATCGCCTCGACCACCTCCGGGAGGACGGGCGTGCTCGCGTTGCAGTCGAGGTAGATCGGATCAGGGGTCGGAGGCATCTCCACGAAGGGCCATCCCAGCCAGGGCGAGCTCGGTGCCGGAGAAGGGAATCGAACCCTTACTTGCGGTTAGCAAACGGGATTTTGAGACCCGCGCGTCTACCAGTTCCGCCACTCCGGCGAACTGCCTGGCATCGTAGCACATCTGCCCGAGCTGTGCGCCCCTTCCAGGCGAAGAGACTGAGATGGCCCTCCGAGGAGACCGGCAGCGCGGGACCTCGGTCGTGGTCACCAGTGGTCACCGAGGCTCGGAGAGGGCCCGGTGCTCCTCGGAGAGCGCGTGCACCGGGCTGGCCCGATCTCGCGGAGTTCCGACGGGAACAGCCCTTGCAGCCCGGCGCAGAGCTAGACACCCAGGAACTGGAGAGACCCGATGAGACGCATGGCCACCCTGAGCAGCTTCCTCCTCGCCCTCGCGCTGGTCGCCGGCAGCGCCCACGCCTGGCCCACCATCGCCACCATCAAGAAGGAAGCGCGCAAGCAGATCCGTGTCGAC